>JANMYN010000554.1:0-7115 GCA_031382195.1 Betaproteobacteria bacterium | reverse complement strand
TGCGCCTGAATGACCGGTGATGAAGACCATTTCCCCGGGTTCGACCGAGAAGGTTACGTCGCGCAATGCCTCAAAACCGCCGGCATAGCGCTTGGAAATATGGCTGACCTGGATCATCGGCCCACGGGTCGCCGCGGCACTCACTCGAACAAAGCCTCCACGAATTCCTCAGCGCAGAATGGACGCAGATCCTCGATACCCTCGCCGATGCCAATGAAACGCAGGGGAATCGGCTTGTGACGCGCAATGGCGGCTATTGCGCCGCCCTTGGCGGTGCCGTCCAGCTTTGTCAGCACGATGCCGCTCACGCCAAGCGCGGCATCAAATGCCTTCACTTGATTGACGGCGTTCTGCCCGTTGTTGGCGTCGAGCACCAGCAGCACTTCATGCGGAGCATCGGGGATAGCCTTGGCGGCAACCCGCTTGACCTTGCGGATTTCCTCCATCAGATGCAACTGCGTTGGCAGGCGCCCCGCGGTGTCCGCGATCACCACGTCGATCTTCTTTGCTTTTGCTGACTGGATTGCATCGAAAATAACCGCGGCAGTATCACCGCCGTCCTGCGCAACCACAGTAACGTTGTTACGCTCGCCCCAGATCTGCAACTGTTCACGAGCTGCTGCGCGGAATGTATCTCCAGCCGCCAGCAGAACCGATTTACCCTCCGCCTGGAACCGGTGCGCGAGTTTGCCGATCGAGGTGGTTTTCCCGGCCCCGTTTACGCCGGCGATCAGGATAACGAATGGCGACGCCCGGGAGGTGTCCAGCGGCCGCTGCAGTGGTTCCAGCAATTCGAGCAAGGCCTGTTTAAGTACGCCCCGAATTTGCGCGGCTTCCGTCAATCCCTGACCCCGCAGCCGGGCGCGCGTAACATCGAGCAGGTGCGCGGTTGCTTCGACGCCAACGTCGCAGACAATCAGGACCGACTCCAGCTCTTCGAACAATGCCTCGTCTATCTTGCGGCCGGCGCCGAACACAGTCGCAAGCTGCGCGCCCAGTCGCGCCCGCGTTACCGCAAGCCCCTGCCGTAATTTCCTCGCCCAGCCCCCATTGCCGGTTTCGGCGGTTGCGCTCTTGTCACGCCTCAGGAAACTTAACATACTCTCACGCTGTCACATCCGTTCTCGTAGTGCGGTCAACACCAGCAATTCTATTCTGTTTATTCCCGGCTCATCCATTGGCATGTTGAAACCAAATTCGTTGCTTCGATCTTTTGTCTTGACCTTGACATTGATATCCACCGGCGCGGCCTCATTTGCAGCCACCATCCCCCAGCGCACGCTTGCCAACGGAATGACGGTGATCGTCAAGGAGGACCACCGCTCGCCCGTCGCGGTGTCGATGGTGTGGTATCGAGCTGGCAGCATGGACGAAGTGAGCGGCACCACCGGTGTGGCGCACATGCTCGAGCACATGATGTTCAAAGGCACGCCGAAGGTTCCGGTGGGGGAATTCTCCCGCGCAATTGCGCGCGCCGGCGGACGGGATAACGCGTTTACGTCACGCGATTACACTGCTTACTACCAGCAACTGCACAAATCCAAACTGTCTCTGGCGCTGGAGATGGAAGCCGATCGCATGGTCAATCTGTCTTTCTCCGGGAACGAATTCGCCAATGAACTCAAGGTGGTCATGGAAGAACGCCGTTCCCGCACCGACGACAATTCACGCTCGCAATTGCACGAGCAGTTGATGGCGAGCGTCTACATGACGCACCCGTATCGGTCGCCCGTGATCGGTTGGATGAATGACCTGCAGAACATGCAACTCGGCGACGCACGCGGATGGTACGAAAAATGGTATGCGCCGAATAACGCGACTCTGGTCGTTGCCGGCGATGTCGTCCCCGAAGAGGTTTTCCTGCTCGCAGAGAAGTTTTTCGGATCGATTCCGGCGCGCGCGTTGCCTGAGCGCAAGCCGCAGATCGAACCACGCCAGTTCGGCATCAAGCGCATAACCGTCAAGGTGCCCGCCGAATCAGCGTATCTGGTGATGGTCTATCACGCACCGGTACTGCGCGACGCCGAAAACGACTGGGAGCCCTATGCGCTTTTCGTTCTGAATGGCATTCTCGATGGCAACGATGCGTCACGACTTAACCGCGAACTGGTCAGAAATGCGCGCGTGGCGAATGCGGCAAATTCCAGTTACGACTTTATCAACCGCGGACCGGAGCTATTTTTCCTTGACGGCGTCCCCGCCGAGGGTAAAACGGCGGCCGACGTCGAAGCGGCGCTGCGTGAGCAGATTCGTTTATTGGTGGAGCAGGGGGTCAGTGCCGACGAACTGCGGCGGGTCAAAGCGCAAGTCACGGCCGCGCAGGTCTACGCACGGGACTCCGTTTACTACCAGGCGATGCGCATCGGCATGCTGCAGACCGTTGGATTGCCATATGACTCTTCGGACCTGCAGGTGAGGAAATTGCAGGAAGTCACCGCCGACCAGGTGCGTGAAGTGGCGCGCAAGTATCTGATCGACGACAACCTCACCGTCGCGGAGCTGGATCCGCAACCGTTGCCCGGCGGCAAGCGTCCGCGCCCGCAACCGGGAGGAGGCGGACATGACCAGCGCTAGCTTTCGGCTTGTGAACGTATCGCTGGCGCTTGTGTGCGCGGTTGCGGCATCGTCAGCGGGAGCGACTCTGCCCATCCAGCAATGGCAAACGAAGAGCGGCGCACGCGTATTGTTCGTCGAAACCCACGACCTTCCGATGCTGGACATCGCGGTGGATTTTCCGGCGGGTGCCAGCCGCGACACAGCCGGCAATTCCGGAGCGGCGTCGCTGACGTTGGGCCTGATGCGCACCGGTGCAGGGACGCTCGGCGAAGACGAAATCTCGGAGCGGCTCGCAAATGTCGGCGCTGACATGTCGGGCCGTTTCGACATGGACCGCGCAGGGTACGGTTTACGCACCTTGTCGAGCGCACGAGAGCGAGATGAGGCGTTAGGCCTGTTGGCGGCCGTATTGCAGAAGCCAACATTCGCACAGCAGATTTTCGAACGTGAACAGCAGCGCACGCTGGCGGGCTTGAAGGAAGCCGAGACCAAGCCGGAGGTGCTGGCCGATCGCGAATTCAGGCATCTTTTATACGGCAAACATCCCTATTCCCTGCGCGGATCGGGCGAAGTGGACACTGTCGCAAAGTTACGCCGTGCGGACATTGTGGATTTCTATCGACAGCATTTCACCACGGGCGACGCCGTCGTGTCGATCATCGGTGACCTTACGCGCAGCGAGGCGAGTGCGATCGCGGAACAACTGACTGCCGGCCTGGGTCGCAGATCCCAACCGCGGCCGACGTTGCCGCCGGTATTCCAGCTCGAAACCGCACAAATCAGTCGCATAGCACATCCCGCGAACCAGGCGCATATCCTCATCGGCCAGCCTGGCATCAAGCGTCTGGATCCCGACTACTTTCCGTTGTTCCTGGGAAACTACGTGCTCGGGGGCGGCGGTTTTTCTTCCCGGCTCAACGAGGAGATACGGCAAAAACGCGGTTACGCCTACAGCACCTATAGCTATTTCAATCCAATGTTGCAGGAAGGGCCGTTCCAGATTGCGCTGCAGACCAAAAAGGAACAGGCGGAAGAGGCATTGAAGGTGGCACAGGATACGCTGGCGAAATTTGTCACTGAAGGACCGACGCAGCAGGAACTGGACGCCGCCAAGCAGAACATCATAGGCGGATTTCCCTTGCGCATAGACAGCAACAGGAAAATCCAGGAGTACCTTTCAATTATCGGTTTCTATCGGCTTCCGCTGACCTACCTGGACGACTTTCCTGCCCAGATCGAACTCATCACGCTCGAGCAGGTGAAGGAGGCCTGGCGTCGCCGCATGCATCCGCAACGCATGGTCACCGTGATCGTTGCCGGAGCCGATTCGCCCTGATCGTCAGTTGGTATCGTGATGCGCTGCAGGCGTGCTAGCCTGCGCGGCAAGATAAACTTTGATCGGCACTCGCGCTTGAAGACGAACCAGGTGCGTATTATTGGCGGCCAATGGCGCAGCCGGATCGTGCGCTTCCCGGACGCGCCATCCCTGCGGCCGACGCCCGACCGGCTGCGGGAAACGTTGTTCAACTGGCTGGGGCAAGACCTTTCCGGGAAAGTCTGCCTCGACCTGTTTGCCGGCAGCGGCGTCCTTGGATTCGAAGCCGCGTCGCGAGGCTCGCGACAAGTGGTGATGGTCGAGCAGAATGTGGCGATTTACCGCGCGTTGCGGGAAACGCAAACCCTGCTTTCTGCCGCACAGGTCGAGATGCGTCGGGCCGATGCTTTCAGTTTCCTCGAGACGGATGCCCGCCGCTTTGATGTGGTGTTCCTCGATCCGCCGTTTCGCCTCGGATGGCTGCCGCGGCTGCTGTCATTGCTGCCAGCACGGCTGGGACCGGAGGCGCGCGTTTATCTGGAAGCAGAAGAGCGGGTTGTCATGCCCGAGGGCTTCGAGGTCCTCAAACAGACCCGAGCCGGGCAAGTGCACGGTCTGCTGATAAAATACCTCTGATTATGAAAACGCGAATCAACCGGGTGGTCTATCCCGGAACCTTCGATCCGATCACGCGCGGGCACGAGGACTTGGTGCGCCGTGCGTCCACTTTATTCGACGAGATGATCGTTGCCGTGGCGGATAGCCGCGGCAAACAACCTTTCTTCGATGTGAACGAGCGCGTGGCCATGGCGAAGGAGACATTGGCTGCATTTCCGAATGTGCGGGTGGAAGGATTTTCCGGACTGTTAATGGAATTCCTGCGCAAGCACGACGCCAAGATAATTTTGCGCGGACTGCGGGCCATCTCGGATTTCGAATACGAATTTCAGCTCGCCGGGATGAACAGAAACCTCTACCCTGACGTCGAGACGCTCTTCTTGACGCCGGCCGAGCAGTACATGTTCATCTCCGCGACCATGGTGCGCGAAATCGCTTCGCTCGGCGGGGATGTCTCGCCGTTCGTGAATGCAGCGGTAATTCCCCATATGAAGGCAAGACTGGCCCGGGAATAAGTCGATGGCCCTAATTATCACCGACGAGTGCATCAACTGCGACGTATGCGAGCCCGAGTGCCCCAACGACGCCATTTCACAAGGCGCGGAAATCTATCAGATCGATCCAGGCAAGTGCACCGAATGCGTGGGGCATTACGACCGGCCACAGTGCCAGGAAGTTTGTCCGGTGGATTGCATCCCGCTTGATCCGAAGCGGGTCGAAAGCACGGAGCAGTTGCAGCGCAAATACGTGCGACTCACCGAGCACAAGGCCAAGGCCTCTGCCGCCTGACCTCCCGCCCGGGGTTTATCAGGGAATGCGGTGCTCGACGCCGTATTTGGCGTAGATACGAGTGAGAGTACCGTCTGCGATCAGTTTATCCAGTATCGCGTTGATCGCGTCCACCAGTGCGGCGTCGGACTTGCGCGCCCCGATCGCCACTTCCCACGTCAGGCGGGGCTCGCTGTCGAAAGCGTTGACCAGCCGCAGACCCGACTCCGGGTGCTGGAGCACGTAGTAGCTCATGGTCGCCGACGATATCGCCGCGCCATACAATTCCCCCTTCTGCAAATCTTCCAGCATGTCGCTCTGAAAAGCATAGGGAGACGTGGACTTGCCGGCCTTATTGAGTACCATGCTTGCCATTGAACCGACCATGATCCCGATTTTCTGCCCTTTCTTGAGTTCCTTGAAATCTGCGATCGGCTCCGATTCACTGCGCAGTCCAAGGGCCAATCCGGACTTCTGGTATGGATGAGAAAGCAGCAGCCGCCCTTCGTGCATTTCCGGATCGTTGACAGCGTCGAACATCAGGTCGCAATTGACTACATTCGCGCGGCGGCGGGGCAGGATCCATTCGACGTTGAGAGGAACCCCCAGCCCTTCGGCCAGTGCGCGCCCAAGTTCGATCTGGAAACCGGGCTTGTCCGGATCCTTGCTGGCGTAGGGCAACGCATCTGAATTAGCGCACATCGAAATGGCGCCGAGCGACTTCACTTCCGCCAGCGTGCGTGCCGTCGCGTCTCCAGACACGAGGACGGTCAGTGCCGCCATGGCTGCGCCGGCGACGAATAGGTGGATGCTGTTAAATTGGTCGTAAGGTTTCATGATGGGTTCTTGGGTTCCTGGTCCGGCTTCAGGCTGCGGATAAATTTGACGATGTCACGTATCTGGCTGTCGGTGAAAATACTGCCAAAGGCCGCCATGCGTCCAGGCATGCCATGCTTAATGCGATTGATCAAGAACTCGTCGCTACGCTGGGAATTCATTAACTGGGGGGCTTTGCCTTCTTTGCGTCCGTAGTCTGAATGACAGAAGCCGCAGATGTTTCGAAACGTGTTCATCACGTCCAGAGGCTTCTGCTCGTCGGCAATCGCCGCGCAGGACAGGCCCAAAGCCAACACTGCACCGATCAGCCGTGGGATTTGCGGGAATGTTTCGGTCGTTCTCAAAGCAATCATCCTTCTGTGAATAGACATCGATGCCCCGCACCGGTTTCGTGGCGCGCATAACAATTAACGTGCTGAATGCGCCGGCGTGGACAAGAGACGAAAAAGGGCGGGAACAATGTTCCCGCCCTTTAAGTATAAATCGCTTGCGGCTTACTGCAGTGCGAACACCTTCAGAACGCCGGAGTCCTTCGGCATGCTCTTCCACGGCTCGCCGAACCAGTCGCCGTAACCGTCGCCGACCAGCGAACCCCAGCCAGTCATCACTGCCACGTACTGTTTGCCCTTGGCAAGATAAGTGATGATGCCGCCGTTGCTGCCTTGGCCGAGGTTGTGCGACCACAGCTTTTTGCCATTCGTATCATCGTACGCGACCAAGGTGCCTTCGGCTTCGGGCACAAACAACACGTTACCGCCGGTGCTCAGCAGGCTGGCGTGCGGAGATGCGCCTGGGTATTTGATTTCAAACTTCACCTTGCCAGTAAGCGGATCGCGCGCACGGATGTGGCCATGCATCGACTTGTCACCCTTCGGCGGCACGAACGTGAAATCGGCGCCAATGTTCAACTGCACCACAGGCTCCGTAATCGGCTCGGTTTTCACCACCGTTAGGTCCATACACCACTCGAAGCCGACGCGGTAAAACAGGCCGGTCTTGGGATTGTAGGTCCCCGCGTTCC
>JANMYN010000492.1:0-5515 GCA_031382195.1 Betaproteobacteria bacterium | reverse complement strand
CCTGCGCGGAAGAAATCGACAACCACATCGTCAACCGGCGGGTGCGTGATAAGTAGCCCCACGACCGGCACTCGCCCCGACTGCTGCGCGCGCGCAATCGCTTGCCAGATGAGCATCGTGGCTAGCACTGCGAGCGCATTGCGTCGATTCATCGAATCACCTCATCGGCACGGAAAAGAAGTTCCTGAGGCACCTTGAGGCCGAGCTTGCGCGCCACGCGCAGGTCGATGACAAGGTCGTATTGGGAGCTTTGCGCGATAGGCAGATCGGCCGGCTTGGCGCCCTTGAGAATCTTGTCGACATACCCCGCGGCTTGACGTCCCATCTCCTTGGTGCTCGCCCCATACGACATCAATACTCCCACGTCGTGATAATCCCGCCAGGGGACCATGCTCGGCAGCCTCGCCCTGGCGACCGCCGCGGCGACTTTGGCTCTGTTGGCGAGAAAGAGAAGGTCGGAGCTAACCATGAATCCGTCGCTCGCGCGATGCTGGAGTCTGCGGAGCGCTGCGTCCAGTTCCGCTGCGTTGCGCGCATCGACTGCGACGACCTGCATGTGGAGCGCTTCGCCTGCCTTCCGGGCTTCCTTCAGGACGCCGGCCTGCAGCGGACTGCTCGGGTTGCCGAGCAAGATAACGCGTCGAACGCGCGGCGCAACTTGTTTCAGTAGCTCCAACCGCTTAGGTATTAGCTCAGTAGACAGCGTCGATACTCCGGTGGCATTGCCGCCTGGGTGCGCCAGACTTTCCGCGAGCCCGGTGCCGACCGGATCGCCCGATACAAAGACCACAGGGATCGTCGCCGTCGCGGACAATGCAGCACGAGCGGCCTGCGTGCCGAACGCGACGATCAGATTCACTTTGGATCTCACGAGGTCCTCCGCTGCGGACCGCAAGCCATCGCTCGATTCAGCGCGCCGCCGCTCGATGATCAGGTTTCTGCCTTCGACGTAGCCGAGCTCGGCCAATCCCAGCCGAAAGCCTTCCTCCGGCGACGTCATCACCAGAGGTGCCAGCGCCCCGATGCGCACCTCGGTTGGCACTGGGTCTGCATATGCGACGGGCCGCAGACTCATGGCCAGCGCGACGACCATGAGCAACTTGCAGCTCGTGATTGACGAGCTACTCATCGGATCACCTCGTCTGCCCGCAGCAGAATCGACTGCGGGATCGTGATGCCGAGGGCTTTGGCGGTTTTCAGATTGACGACGAACTCGAATTTGGTCGGTTGCTCGATCGGCAGGTCGCCTGGCTTGGCGCCCTTGAGAATCTTGTCGACATACCCGGCCGCTCGGCGGAATAAATCGCCGAAATTCGCCCCATAGGACAATAGCCCGCCGAACTCTCTCTGCGCGGAGATCGTTGGCAGCCTGGCCTTCGACACCAGCTTGATAAGCGTCATGCGATGAGTAAAGAAGACGGGGTCATCGATCACGTACAGCGCCTGGGCGTGCGCTCGGCTCACAGCCGAGAGCGCTGGACCGAACTCCTCGGGCGTTCGCACGCTGACGAACTGGATCTCGATCGACAGCGAGGGCGCGGCCACCTTGAGGTCTTCGACCACCTTTATGTGGAATGGCGTGTCTGGATTCCAAATGGCTGCGACCCGAGTGAGCCGTGGGATCGTGTCCTTAAGCAACTGCAGCCGCTTTGTGCTGAGGTCCGCCGTCATGAGCGAGAGCCCGGTGACGTTCCCGCCAGGATGCGCCAGGTTTGTGACCAGGCTGGATCCGATTGGATCACCGACAATCGCCATGACGATCGGGATAGTGAGCGTGGCGCGCTTGACCGCCTGGGCTGCAACCGTACTCTCCACGACAATTATGTCGAACTTGCTTTGGACCAGGTCGGTAGCCAACTCCGGTACGCGAGCGTAATCGCCATTGGCGAATCGCCACTCAATCACCAGATCGCGTCCCTCGGCGTAGCCGGCGTCCCGCAGTCCTTGGCGGAACTTCTGCGCCTCCTTGCTCCCTGGTGAATAGCCCACGAGCAGGACCCCGATGCGACGCGGCGATGCAGGTTGCTGTGCATTGGCTTTCACAGGCAGACTGGCCAGCCAAAGAGACCCGAATAGAACAGCGAGGTCGCGGGTGAACGCGCGCCGAGTAATCGGTCGAGTCATCGGATCATCTCGTCCACGCCCTCATGTGCGAGGTCCACGGCCCTCTCCTATTCGTCAGGCCCAGTCTCGGAGTCCTGAAACGGGCTGTCAATGCGATACGGGCTTGCGAAACCGTAACAAATTACACGTACGGACAAATCGATTCACATCGGCGGCCGATCCATCTGGCACCTGACCGGTGGAACGGTATCTTTGGCATCGATGAAAGCTTCCGTCTTCCAGCCGTAACCGGTCTTCTCTTCGTCGTATTTGACGCCCGGCTGCCCCGCCTTGACCAGGCTCAGAACGAACAGCGGCGCGATCATCTGATGGTCTTCGGCGCGCATGTACGAAGCGCCGCTTGGTCCCGCGTATTTCAATCCTTCAAGCGCGTAGGCGACCTTGACCGGATCACTGGTGCCTGCCTTGTCCAGCGCAGCGGCCAGCATCTCGACGACACGAAATGAAGGAAGGTAGGCAACATTGGAGACCGTGTTGTATTTGGTCTTGTAGTCGAGCAACGTTTTCTGCCATGCGCTATCGGCGGCATTGATATGCCACGCGTCCAGGGTTGTTACGCGATCCGCCCCGGCGGTGCCCACTCCGCCCCAGGTGCCGGGATACCCGCCGACCACGGCGTAGAAAGTTGCTTTCAATCCTGCCTCGCTGGCTGCCTTGACGAGCAGCGACAGGTCGTTTCCCCAGTTACCCGTCAAGACGCTGTCGGCACCCGCTGCACGGATCTTGGAAATGTACGGGGCAAAGTCCTTGACTTTGCCCAGCGCAATGAAGTCATCGCCGACGATCTGGATGTCCGGGCGCTTCGCCGCCAGCATTTCCTTCGCCGCCTTGCTTACCGACTGGCCGAAGGCGTAGTCCTGATTGATCAGATAGACCTTGCGCACCGATGGCTGCTTGACCATGTAATCGGTGAGCACGTTGACCTGGGTGTCCGAATGCACTTCGAAGCGGAAGTGCCAGAAATTGCATTTTGACTCGGTCAATGCCGGGTCGAGCGCGTTGAAGTCGAAGAACAGCACGCGTTGCCCGGGATTGCGGGCATTGTGCTTGACCAGCGCATCGCTGATGGCGTGCGCGACATTCGACGCTGACGAAGCGATGAAACGAATGTCCCGGTCGATCGCCTGCCTGAGGACGATCAGGGATTCCTGCGGATTCGATTTGTTGTCGAAGGCGACGATCTCGATTTTCCTGCCGCCTAGCACGCCGCCCCGGGCATTGACGATGTCGGCGCTCGTCTGGAAGATTTTCAGCCGTTCCTCGCCCAAAAGCGCGAACGGACCGCTCATCGGCCCCAGCACCCCGAGTTTGATCGTGTCCGCCGCGATCCCGGTACCCAATTGCGCAGCGAGAATCGCACTCGCCGCCATGCGCCAAAGCCGGGCAAGCATCATTTATTGGCGTTCGCGTGTTCCGCTTCGAACGCTTGTTCCACGCAAAATTTTATCCTCGAGACTTCGCGGCCCCAAAATGCGTCCTGGCAGTGCTCCAGCAAGTCTCCGTGATCCCTTGCGTAAATCTCGATCACCGGTCCGGCGGCGATATCGTCGTCAATGCATTTCTTCACGATCCCCCAACCCATTTCCTTGCGGCGCGTGCATCGCGCGACGATGTTCTTTACCTCGTCCGGGTAGCGCGCCACCTCGGCGCGGGCGTCCCGATTTTCCTTCATGCAGATCTGCGCCATCTCGTTACCGAATTCGGCATTCGACATGAGGCAGCCGATAACAATATCGGATTCGTCATCGGCCAGACAGACAGTGGAGAAAAACGCCAGCATCGCGACAAAAATCGTTGTCTTCATAAGCCCCTTCTTCTTTTTGCGGGAATGATCCGTACTCAGGATGATCCCGCTTTCAATAGTGACGCACCCGTTCCATCATATGACTCACATTGTAATTCCACGCGCCGGTTCGACCAAGTTACTCCTGATCCACCCATCGGCGTATTGATCTTGAGGAATGCTTCTCAAATCCCGGGAGTCTTGCGCGACTACACATTAACGAGCAGCATATTACCGCTCGGCACCATCATTTAACGCGAGTCGTGCCCCCATTATCATTATGTAGCGGTGTTTTCGGCTCGATATTCTAACTATGGCGTCGCCGGTCAACCCGGTCGTGGGCGCCCATAAAAACACAACGAAGAGGAGATTTCCATGAAGCTGCAACGACGTGCGCGTACCCTGTTAATTACCGGCCTCATCGCGCTGGCTGCAACGTCATCATTCGCCGCGGACAATGTCAGAATTGCGGTCATCGATCCGCTGTCGGGGCCGTTTGCCAACGTCGGCGAAGCCATGGTGCGCTACACACAACTTGCTGCTGACGCCATCAATGCACGCGGTGGCGTGCTTGGTGGCAGCAAGTTCGAAATTATCGCGCTCGACAGCAAGAGCAGTCCGCAGGAAGCACAACTGGCACTCAAGGCCGCCATCGACCAAGGCGTGCGTTACATCAACCAGAGCAACGGTTCCAACATCGCGGGTGCGCTGGTCGATGCGGTAAACAAGCACAACGAGCGCAATCCGGACAAGCTCGTTGTTTACCTCAACACCGGGGCAGTCGACCCGGCCCTGACCAACGACCGCTGCAGCTTCTGGCATTTCCGTTTCGACGCGGACGCCGACATGAAGCTGGCGGCATTGACCGACTCGATCGCGCAGAACCCCAATAGCAAAAAAGTCTATCTTCTTAACCAGGATTACGCCTTCGGCCAGGCGGTCGCCCGCGCGGCCAGGGAGATGCTGCCGAAGAAGCGGCCCGACATCCAGATCGTCGGCGATGAGTTACACCCTCTCGGGAAAATCAAGGATTTTTCTCCCTACGTCGCCAAAATCAAGGCAACCGGCGCCGACACCGTCATCACCGGAAACTGGGGCAATGACATGGCGTTACTGGTCAAGGCCAGTCGCGAGGCAGGCTTCACGCCGGATTTCTATACCTTGTACGCCGGCGGGCTCGGGTCGCCTCCTGCGCTCGGTGATGCGGGAATCGGCCACCTGAAACAGGTCACGCAGTGGCACGCCAACATCGGCAACGAAAAGGTCACCCGCCATTACCAGGCCTATCGGGATCGCTACAAGGACGTCAAGGACGATTACTACTGGACAACCCAGTACCTGGCACTGGAGATGCTGGCCAAGGCCATGGATCAGGCCAAGTCGACCGATCCCGTCAAGGTCGCGAAGGCGCTCGAGGGGATGAAATTCGAGGGCGACAGTGGCGAAGTCATGATGCGCGCCGACAATCACCAGTTGATCCAGCCGTTGTATATCTCGACTTACAGCAAGGTGGACGGCAAAGACGTGAAACTCGACGTCGAACGAACCGGCAACGGCTTCAAGACCGACGTCCGCGTCGAGGGCAAGGACACCGTGATGCCGACCACA
>JANMYN010000477.1:0-8339 GCA_031382195.1 Betaproteobacteria bacterium | reverse complement strand
GCCTATATTCGACTGGGTCACGCGCCGGCCCATGGCGCCCCCTTCGACATCGGTCGTGCCTTCGAACTCTCCACCCTGGCCCTGGCTGCGCCGGGCTTCGCGTGGACCAAAACGCTCCAGCGCTATGGCAGCCTGTAGGGGATTGGTTCCCTCTTCGAGATTGTGACCGGCTGGATTGTTCGTGCCCGATGCGCGCATGTCGTCGTCCAACCTCTGCGCCAGGTCAAGCGCATGCGCCAACTCGTCACCCGTGCCGCCGTCCAGCGCCGACTGCGGCACGTTGCCGCCGGGGCTGAACAGCTCCTGCAAGCGTGCGAGCAGATCCGGGCTTGCCCGCACCGAATCGGCGAAGGTGCGCCCGCCGGACTGCGCCCGCGCGAATTCACGCCTGCGGTTGAATTCCTCCAGCAATTGCAGCGCGCGTGCCGCGTCACGGTCTTTGATTGCCGCCGCCATGCCCTTAAGCCCCTCGTCCTGGCCCAACGCATGAATCGCCGTTTCAAGTTTGGACCACGCCGGGTCGGCTCCGCGCACGCCTGGCATCGGCGTGCGTTCCGAGTAACCCACCGATTCCTGGTCCGCTGCCGCAAGCGGATTTGACATCGGTTGCAGCTTGCGCGCTTGACTGGAAGTCGTGGCGACTCCTGTGGCTCTCGATTCAGCGCGCGGCAATTGGGGATGTCCGAAATGCGGCGCAAACCACGACAGCAAACCGGCGGCGAAGGTGATTCCCACCGCCGCGAACGCACCTCGGGGAAGGGTGAGCGGGAACAATTCGCGCGGGTTTATCCGCTGTGCCGTCAACGCCGCCCGTCGGATCTGCAATTCGATAAGCGGTGATACCTTCGCCTGTCGCGCGAACCAATACCCCGATTTAAGTTCGTCCTTGAGGTCCGCGTGCCCGTCGACGGTGGCCGCGGCCTGTTCAAGTGTTATCGGGCGCAGGCCACGCAAGGCGAAAAATCCAATAACTCCGATTAGCAGCAACGCCAGCAGCGTTTCCAACGCGCTCACGTCCGCGGGCGCGGTAATCGCGGCGGGGAGTATCTGATAGAGTACAAGCGCTCCCGAGATTGCGCAGGCCATCCAGGCAACCTCACAAAGCGCTGCGTTCAAATGCAGCCGACGTGCAAATGTGGTGAGCGCGAAGATGAGGACGTCACGGTTTTTCATCGGGCATCGTAACATGGCAAAAACCGTGAAATGGTACGCGCTTTGCCGGGGAAACTGAAATGAGTATGCCGACACGGGGATGCAGGCTGTTCATGGCGCTTGGTCTCGCGCTCGCCGGCTCGCTGCCCGCCCACGCCGCCGACAAACCCAATATCGTTTACCTTCTCGCCGATGATCTCGGGAATAAAGACGCAGGCTATCGAGGCGGCAGATTTTCCACGCCCAATCTCGACAAGCTCGCCGCGAGTGGCGTCACCCTCAACAACTTTTACGTGCAGCCGTTTTCATCACAGACGCGCGCCGCGCTCTTGACCGGGCGCTACCCGATGCGCTACGGCTTGCAGACCATGTCCATCATTCCATCGAGCCAGTTCGGACTTCCAATTGATGAGCGCACCCTGGCACAAGGGTTGAAGGAGGCGGGGTATAAAACCGCGTTCGTCGGCAAGTGGCAGCTTGGCCACGTCAAGCCGGAGTTTTGGCCGACCAGGCGCGGCTTCGATTATTTCTACGGCACGCTGGCGGACGAGGTTCATGATCGCGTCAGGAAAAGCAGCGGCGGCGACTGGCGCCGTAACGATCAGTTGGTGAAAGAGGACGGCCTCGTCACGCAATTGCTTGCCAAAGATGCGGTGGATAAAATCAGTAAACACAATCCCGCGACGCCGTTGTTTTTGGTAGTGGCATTCAATGCGCCGGGCGCTGACGCCAGTGCGGAGGCGGGGCGCGGCTACGCCTTCGGCGTTAGTGCACTTGACGACGCTATCGGCCAGGTCATCGACGCACTGGAGAAGAAGAACATGCTGGGCAACACCCTTATCGTGTTTCACAGCGACAACGGTGGCGCTGTCCCGACTAAATTCGCGACGGGCGACAATGACGTAGGAAAGACGGGCGCGGACAATGGCATCTACCGGGAAGGCAGAGGCAGCCTGTATGAAGGCGGCGTGCGCGTAGCGGCGCTGGCCATCTGGCCGGCGAGAATCAAAGCAAAGACTGTCGTGACTCGCCTTCTGCACGTGACCGACATTTACCCGACGCTATTAAAAGTCGCGGGTGCCAAAATCGATCAACCCAACAAACTGGACGGCTTTGACGCATGGGCGGCGCTGGCTGAAGGCGGATTGGGTCCACGCGAAAATATCCTGCTGAACGTGGAGCCCTTTCGCGGTGCCATTCGCGCGGGCGAATGGAAGTTGATCGTGCGCGCGACACTGCCAAGCAAGCTTGAGCTGTTCGACATCGCGAATGATCCGGAAGAATCACAAAACCAGGCGGAGGCTTACCCGGACCGCGTCAAAAGCTTACTCAAGCAGCTCAATGATTTCGCCTATGAAATGGCCGCGCCAAAGTACCTGGAAGAAATCGGCCAGGCCCGAAGCAGCCAGAGTCCGGTCTACTGGGGTGACAATCCGGTGCGAAGGTAATTGCATGCACTGCTTGATGTCTGCGGGAACAGCGCCTTTCGCAGCGGCATCGGAGCGAGCTTTCATCACGCATCCACAACCGACTCAGTATGAGCGTGGCAAGTCGAGGACGTGTTCGGCGATGTAGGAAAGGATCAGGTTGGTCGAGATGGGGGCCACCTGATACAGCCGCGTCTCGCGGAACTTGCGCTCGACGTCGTATTCGGCGGCGAAGCCAAAGCCGCCGTGGAATTGCAGGCAGGCGTTGGCCGCCTCCCATGAGGCTTTGGCCGCGAGGTACTTGGCCATGTTGGCCTCGGCGCCGCAAGGCTGGTGAGCGTCGAACAGCTCACACGCTTTCCAGCGCATCAGGTTCGCGGCCTCCACTTCGATATAAGACTCGGCGATCGGAAACTGTACGCCCTGGTTCTGTCCAATGGGGCGATCGAACACGATGCGATCCTTCACGTATTTCGTCACCCGGTCGATGAACCAGTAGCCGTCGCCGATGCATTCGGCGGCGATCAGCGTGCGCTCGGCGTTGAGCCCGTCGAGAATGTATTTGAAGCCCTTGCCTTCTTCGCCGATCAGGTTCTCCGCCGGAATCTCCAGATTGTCGAAGAACAATTCGTTGGTTTCGTGATTGACCATGTTGCGGATCGGTCGTACGGTCATGCCCTTCTTGATCGCGGTGCGCAGGTCAACGAGGAAGATCGACATGCCTTCGGCTTTTTTCTTCACGTCGGCGAGCGGCGTCGTGCGCGCCAGCAGGATCATCAGGTCCGAGTGCTGGATGCGCGAAATCCATACCTTCTGGCCGTTGACGACGTAGCGGTCACCCTTCTTTACTGCGGTGGTCTTGATCCTTGTCGTGTCGGTGCCGGTGGATGGCTCCGTCACGCCCATGGATTGCAAGCGCAATTCGCCATTGGCGATTTTCGGCAGGTACGCACGCTTCTGTTCCTCGGAGCCGTGGCGCAGCAGCGTTCCCATGTTGTACATCTGCCCGTGGCAGGCGCCCGCATTGCCGCCCGAGCGGTTGATCTCTTCCATGATCACCGAGGCCTCGGTCAGGCCCAGCCCGGAGCCGCCGTACTCCTGGGGAATCATCGCGGCCAGCCAGCCTGCCTTGGTTAGCGCATCGACGAACGCCTCGGGATAGCTGCGCGCCTCGTCGACTTTACGATGGTACTCATCCGGAAAGCCGGCGCACAACGCGCGCACCGCCTCTCGGATCTCGTGGTATTTGTCTGGTATCGATGTATGCATGACGGTCGCAGGATAGCATTCAACCGGGAATATCATTCAAGCGGGAATATTACTCAGGCGAGATCGGCACTCGCTTCCATCGCGAGCCATCCCTCATGATCGCGTGCCCATAGCGCGATCCGATTCCCATCCCGTCGGCCGCAAACGGTAAAGCGGTGAATATCGAACAGAGGGCGTATCGCCCGAAAACTGAAATGATGCACGTTGGCCTGGGGCAGATTGCGCCTCAACAAATCGACCAGCAGCGTTGCAATCAGCGGACCGTGCACGATCAGTCCGGGGTAACCCTCGACTTCAGTCACGTACGGGCGGTCGTAGTGGATGCGATGGCTGTTGAAAGTCAGAGCCGAATAACGAAACAGCAATACCGGGTCGGGCACGATCTCGCGCGAAAAGGTTTCGCCGGCCGGTGCCGGCACCGGCTTGGATGCCGGTGCATCGGCCCGAGGGTTTTCGCGGTAGGCGATATCGTGCTCCTCGCCAAGTGCGAGACCCCCGGCATTGGCGATCTCGTGCCGCACGGTCACAAACACGAGCTTGCCGCTGCGACCTTCTTTGCTGCTGACGTCCGTGATGCGCGAAGTACGCGACATCCGTTCCCCGATTTTCAGCGGATGATGGAATTCGAATCGACCGCCCGCGAACATGCGTCGCGGCAGCGGCACCGGCGGCAGGAATCCGCCGCGCTTCGGGTGGCCGTCGGGACCGACGTCGCTCATCGGCGCCATCGGCAGGAAATAGAGCCAGTGCCACAGTGGCGGCACCTCCGTCCCGTTTGCGGATTCGGCATCGTCGCGATCCAGCGTGGCCGACAGGGCGGCGTAAGGCACGGCAGTCGCAAGATCAGTCCGCGTTTCCTCGCGGCCGATCCACTCGCGCAAACGATCCAGGTTCATCGTGCCGGAATCACTCATAGGCTTATCACGATCTTGCCGAAGTGCCTCCCCTGCTCCATGTGTCGGAACGCGTCCGCCGCCTTTTCCAGCGCGAATGTGGAATCGACCACCGGCTTGAGCTTGTGCTGCGCGATCGCGCGATTCATCGCCTCGAAGCGCGCACGCGAACCGACCGCAATGCCCTGCAAGCGGATCATCGGCCCGATCACGGCCCGCAGCGGAATCTCGGCCTTGTAACCGGCAACGAAGCCGACGATGCCGACGAATCCCCCGAACGCCAGCGAGGCCAGCGATTTATCGAGCGTCGCCCCGGCCGTTTCCACGATAATCTCCACGCCTTTTCCCTGCGTGGCGTCCGTCACGGCGACGTTCCAGTCCGGCGTCGTGCGGTAGTTGATGCCGAGGTCGGCACCGAGCTGTTTCGCGCGCTTGAGTTTCTCGTCGCTCGACGACAACGCGATGACGCGCGCACCGGCGAGCTTGGCGAACTGCAACGCAAACAACGCCACGCCGCCCGTACCCTGCACCATTACCGTGTCGCCCGGCTTGACACCGCCTTCCTGCAGCGTCGACCACGCCGTCAGCGCGGCGATCGGCAGCGTTGCCGCTTCGCCGTCGCTCAGGTGTGCAGGCACGGACACGGCATCTTCCGCGGGAACCACGATGTATTCCTGCAGCACGCCGGACAATGGCGCGCCGAGCGTGCGTTTGGTGCGTAGCTCCAGCGTCGGCAATCCATCATGCCAGCCCTGGGTGTAGATCGGTGTCACCCGGTCACCCACTTTGAAGCGGGTGACCTCCTCGCCGACTTCGACGACTTCGCCGCAGGCGTCCGATGCCGGCACGTAAGGCAATGCCAGCGTGGGCAGGTATTTCTGCCCGAGAATCGCCAGGTCACGATAGTTCAGGCTGGCTGCACTGATGCGAACGAGAATCTCGCCGCGGCGCGGTTTCGGCACCGGCCGCTCGGCGAAGCCCAGCGCATCAATCGAAAAATCCTTCGCTTCCATCACACGCATGGTTTTGGGTGTCATTGTTCCGATCTCTTTTTTCGGTTGTTGAGGCAAACCATCCTTCACATTCCGCGCCGCACAGCTTCACGCACGATCTGGCCGGCTTTGAGAATAACGGGCCGGTCCACCATGCGGCCGTCCAATGCAACCGCGGCGCCTTTTGACTCCTCAGCCGCCGCGAGCACGCGACGTGCCCAGGTCAATTCATCGGCGCTCGGCGCGAACGCCGCATTCACATGCGCGACTTGCCTGGGATGAATGCATACCTTGCCACCGAAACCGAGCCGCTTCGCCCGGTGCGTATCGGCAGTCAGTTGCGCCGCATCGTCCAGAGCAGTGCAGGGTCCGTCCACGGGCGGCTGAAGTTCGGCGAGTCGGGAAATCAGCACCAACTCCGACCGGTAGTAAGCCAGTTCCTCGCCTTCGCCGTCGATGCCGAGGTCCATCTGGAAATCCAGTGTCCCGAACAGCAGCCGCTGCACGCCGGCGGCGGCAAGCGCACGGGCGTTCGCGAAACCGTGCGCGGTTTCGATCTGGGGCAGCAGGAATTTTCCTTCCCCGGTGCATATCGACTGCAGTGCGCGGTCAATGCGTTCCGCCTTCGGCAGAATAATACCGGCCACGCCCGGCGCGCGGGCCAGACCCAGATCGTCGCGAAACCACTCGGTCGTGTCCGCATTGATCCTCAATACGACCCTCCTCTCCGACGACAACCAGTTGCCGATTGCCACGCGCGCCTCGTTTTTCTTTTCCGGAGGAACCGCGTCTTCGAGGTCTACGATCACCCAATCGGCGCCGGCTGCACAGGCCTTGTCGAACCGGTCGGGGCGGTCGCCTGGCACGAACAGGTAGGACCGCGCGATCATCTGCTGTTCTGCATTGGCCGTGGTGGAAGCAACCATCGGCGCGCCTCAGATCACCTGCGCGCCGCGCAGGCGCGCGATTTCGAATTCGCTGTAGCCTATCTCGCCGAGTATGGCCGTCGTATGCTCGCCGACCGCCGGGATCGGATCCATGCGCGCGTTGAAGCTTTCGGGCACGCCCGGGGGTCGCATCGCGAGTATTTTTCCGTTGGGCGTATCAACCTCAGCCCAACGCTTGCGCGCTTCGAGTTGCGCGTGCTCCCATACCTGGCGCATGTTGTTCATGGTGGAATTGCCGATCTGCGCATCATCGAGCCGCTTGACGACCTGCGCGGCAGTAAACCGCGAGAACGACTCGACGATGATCGCGTAGAGTTCCCGTCTCGCCGTGGACCGTCGCGGACCCGTGGAGAACCGCGGATCGGATTTCAATTCCGGATTCTCCAACACTTTGTCGCAGAAAACAGCCCACTCGCGCTCATTCTGCAGCCCAAGCATGACCACATTACCGTCACCGACCGGAAACGGTCCGTACGGATAGATGGTCGCGTGCGCCGCGCCCGCGCGCGGCGGCGGCTCCGCTCCGTCATAGGCGTAGTAAAGCGGGAAGCTCATCCATTCCGCCATGCTTTCCAGCATCGACACGTCGATACGGCAGCCTTGCCCGGTCTTGCCGCGCTGGATCAATGCCGCGAGTATGTTGGTGTAGGCATACATGCCGGCGGCGATATCGACGATCGAGCAGCCGGCCTTCGCTGGTGCCTCAGGCGTGCCGGTTATCGAAAGCAAACCCGATTCGCTCTGGATCAGCAGGTCGTAGGCCTTTTTGTCGCGATAAGGGCCGTCCGCGCCGTAGCCGGAAATATCGCAAACGATCAGGCGCGGGTAGTCGCTCTTCAGCAAATCATATGAAAACCCCATTCGAGCCGCGGCGCCGGGTGCCAGGTTCTGTACCAGCACGTCGGCCCCGAGCAGTAGTTTGCGCACGATCTTCCTGGCGTCTTCGTGCTTCAGGTCGAGCGTAATGCTTTCCTTGGATCGATTGGTCCACACGAAGTGCGAGGCCAAGCCGCGCACCCGATCATCGTAAGCTCGCGCGGGATCCCCCACGCCGGGACGTTCGATCTTGATGACCCGCGCACCGAGATCCGCGAGTTGCCGCGTACAGAAAGGCGCGGCAATCACGTGCTCGAGCGCAACAACGGTTATTCCATCCAGGGGACGCATCTATATCAATCCTAAAACCAATTTCACCGCAGAGGCGCGGAGGAAACGCAGAGAAAATCATAAACTGGAATGTGAAAACCAATTGGCGCCCGAGTTTACCCGAGTGGGGCTGCTTGTTGGGGTCGCACTGACCTAGCGAAACCAGAGCCAGATACTCTTGCCTGAAGGCGCGTAATGCTGCACGAACACACTAACAATCCATTTTTCCTTTCCTCTGCGTTTCCTCCGCGCCTCTGCGCCTCTGCGGTGAGAATTTTTAGAGGTCCCGTTGTGAGCGCCGATTCAAACTGGCGCCGGGTTGAGTTCGGGGAAGGCACGCTGATGCCAATACGGATAAGCCAGTGCCGTGGCGCTGGCGGCATCGAGTTTCGCCATTTGCGCCGGGGTCAGGTTCCAGCCGACCGCGCCGAGGTTTTGGCGCAATTGATCCTCGTTGCGCGCACCGACGATGATGGTCGCGACAGACGGGCGCTGCAGCAGCCAGTTGAGCGC
>JANMYN010000471.1:0-2466 GCA_031382195.1 Betaproteobacteria bacterium | reverse complement strand
TCGGACCGCGGATTGCAGATGCCGCCGCGTGCCAGGTTGGAGGAAGCACTGAGACAGTGCCGTGAAGCGGGACGCGATGCCGAGATCCAGGTTACGTTCGGCGGGGCCGGACTGCGCTGCTATCGCGACCGCGTGGAACTCGTCGAAAATTCCCCGGGCATGCCGGCGGACTGGCAATCGCGCTGGGATGGCAATCACGAGTTGATTCTGCCCGATGGTCTCGGCGTACTGCGCTCACGCACGGTGGTCGGCGAAGGCATTGCCAGGCGCCATTTCGAAATTCGCGCGGCGACGGTGCGCGGCCGCAGCGGCGGCGAGCGCATGCAGCCAGGGGAAAACAGGCCACGGCGCGCGCTCAAGAGCCTGCTGCAAGAGCATGCGATTCCGCCATGGGAGCGAAGCCGCATGCCTTTGGTGTTCTTCGGCGAGCAACTCGCGTGGGTTCCGGGCATCGGCGTGGCGGCGGAATTTCGCGCGGGTGCAGCGGAGCCCGGTGTTGCGCCGGAGTGGGACCCGGACTGATAGAATCCGACGAGGGAGGCAGGCGTGCGTCAC
Organism: Betaproteobacteria bacterium; assembly: GCA_031382195.1. Classification (GTDB taxonomy): domain Bacteria; phylum Pseudomonadota; class Gammaproteobacteria; order Burkholderiales; family JACQAP01; genus JACQAP01. The sequence continues at coordinate 1,911 of JANMYN010000471.1, read as the reverse complement.
GCACAAATTGGGTGACGGCGCCAAATACGACAATGACAAAATTCCTGTTCGCAATGTTGATGCTGGCCGGTGCAACCGCCGCGCAGGCAGTCGAGCCGATCCTCATCAAATTCAGCCACGTCGTGGCCAATGACACGCCCAAGGGCAAGGCTGCGGAGAAATTCAAGCAGCTCGCCGAAAAATACACCGGCGGGCGCGTCAAGGTCGAACTCTATCCAAATAGCCAGTTATACAAGGACCGGGAAGAGATGGAGGCGTTGCAACGCGGTGCGGTGCAGATGCTGGCGCCTTCGGTGTCGAAATTCGGTCCCCTGGGCGTGCGCGAATTCGAGTTGTTCGATCTGCCTTACCTGATCCCCGATGCCGAGACCGTGGATCGTGTAACCAATGGCGAGATCGGCAGGCAACTGTTCGCCAGGCTCGGTACTAAAGGTCTCAAAGGACTTGCGTACTGGGACAATGGCTTCAAGCAATTCTCAGCCAACCGGCCGCTGCGCAAGCCAGAGGATTTCCGCGGATTGAAGATGCGCATCCAGTCCTCCAAAGTGCTGGAGGCGACCATGCGAGAGCTCGGTGCACTGCCGCAGGTGATGGCGTTTTCTGAAGTCTACTCGGCGTTGCAGCAGAAAGTAGTCGATGGCACGGAAAATCCCGTGTCGAATCTCTACACCCAGAAAATGCATGAGGTGCAATCGCACTTGACGATTTCTGATCATGGTGCCCTGGTGTACGCGGTGATCACCAACCGGAAATTCTGGGAGGGTTTGCCTGCTGACATCCGCGGTCAGCTGGAAAAGGCCATGGCCGAGGCCACCCGCTACGAGCGCGACATTGCCACGAAGGAGAACGACGACGCGCTTGCGGCCGTGAAGGCATCCGGAAAGACCGAGGTCTACGTGTTGTCTGCAGCGGAGCGCAAGGCTTGGAAGGCGGCGTTGCTCGGGGTGCAAGCCAAATTCGAAGGCGTCGTCGGCAAAGACAACGTTCAGGCGATCAATCGCATCGCCGCCGAGGTCGAAGCGCGCAAGTCTGGAAAGAAATAGCCCGTGATCCGGGCATTCAACCGCGCCCTCGATCACATCGAGGAATGGCTGATCGCCGGTTTCATGGCGGCCGCCACGCTCATCATTTTCGCTGCCGTGCTGCACCGGCAATCGGTGGCGGTGCCTTGGCTGTGGAAATACGCCGCGGCGCTGAATTTCTCCTGGGCGCAGGAACTTTGCATTTATCTTTTCATCTGGATGGCGAAGTTCGGCGCCGCCTATGGCGTGCGCACCGGCATCCACATTGGTGTCGATGCACTGGTGAACGCGCTGCGGCCGGCGTTGCGACGCGCGATGGTTACGATTGCATTGTCCCTGGGTGCGTTTTTTACCGGAATCATCGCCATCCTGGGGGCGCGATGGGTCTGGTTCGTCCACGGCACCGGACAGATTTCGCCCGATCTGGAGTGGCCGATGTGGGTGATTTACCTGTGCATCCCGTTGGGTTCGTCGCTCATGTGCTATCGCTTCCTGCAGGTGATGGTGCGTTTTCTCAGGTCCGGCGAACTGCCTGCGCATACGCTCGGCGCTATTGACCGGGAGCACGCATGAACGTCGCGCTGATCCTGGTGATACTTTTTGTATTGCTGCTGACCGGAACGCCGATTTCAATCGCGCTGGGCATGACGGTGCTGACCTTTCTCGCACTGTTTTCGTCGTTTTCCATCGACACCGTCGACATCGTTTCGCAACGCCTGTTCACCGGGCTGGAAAGTTTCGCGATCATGGCAGTGCCATTCTTCGTGTTGTCGGGTAGCTTTCTCACCGATGGCGGCATCGCGCGCCGCATCATCCGTTTCGCGCTGGCGCTGGTCGGATGGATGCACGGCGGGTTGGCCATCGCGGCAATCCTGGCATGCACGTTCTT
>JANMYN010000383.1:0-4571 GCA_031382195.1 Betaproteobacteria bacterium | reverse complement strand
CGCGCCTTCATGGCTTCCTCGACCTTGGCGCGCTTTTCCGGCGGCATGCTCGCCAGCGCTTCCGGCGTGATCGGGTTGCCGGCGATCAGGGTGGTCATGCTGATTTTCCATGCGCCGGGTTTGGCGTTGAAAGATTCAGCGCGCGCGTGCAAGGCTGTGCCCACGGCCAGCGCAAGGGTGATCGTGAGTAACGTTCTGGAAAACATGACGTCTCCTGCAGTCGGGGAAATATCGGCACGCAGTTTACTTGAAGAGCAGCCTTGTCTTGGGGCCACTAGAGTCCGGCGCTTAGATGCACGCGCCGTACCGGAAAATAGACACTGTGATGGCGGCGCAGCTCAGATTGCGCATGGACTTAAGCCACGCATCCCGCGGATGACTGCGGCATCGCCCGGGTGAAGCTTATATGTGAGACGCGCGATGCTATCCTTGCTCATCAGCAAGGCCGTATTACCTAAGTTATATGGGATGTTCTTGTGGAATTGCTAGTATCGCGGACAGCAGCAGTGGGGAGCGATTCCCGGGCAGCTTCATAGTCTGCGCGGAAGCAGACCAGTCGACAGATCAGGGGGGCGACGATGGATCAGAATCCGACCGCAGGTGAGCCGAAAGAATCTCCTCTTTCCCGGCTACGACAATGGGTCGGCCAGAAACCGCCGGACGAGCCTGTGCCGGAGTCGACGGTCCGTGAGGCGGAGCGAGAACAAATCCTCGCTGCATCGACAAGGTCGACGTCGGAAGGCGGCTTCCTGGCGCTCGCGCTGTCGGGCGGTGGCATTCGCAGCGCGACCTTCAATCTTGGCGTGCTGCAGGCACTGGCTGAGCGAGGCCTGCTGAAGCGGTTGGATTATCTGTCCACGGTATCGGGCGGAGGCTACATCGGAAGCTGGTTATCGGCATTGATCACGCGCAAGGGGGGGATCGAGGCCGTCGAGAAGGAACTCGATCCGCGCAGCGCAGCGGCCAGATGCGGCACAGAGCCGGACTCGATCAAGTGGTTGCGCCGCTTCAGCAACTACCTTACGCCGCGAACCGGACTGCTTTCCACCGATACCCTGGCGGGTGTGGCGACCTACGTGCGCAACCTGCTGCTCATGCAGTCGATGATCATCGGCGTGTTCGCGCTCGTGCTGGTGCTGCCGCGACTGATCCCGTGGCTTGGCGCGTTCCCCGTCTTTCAATCGCGGATGTTGTGCGTCGCCGCGCTGTTCGTCGCCGCGGTATTCATCAATTTGAATCTTTCGCGGCAGTCGATCGAGAGCCGGCAACGGCCTCCGTTCTTTGCAAGGCAATCCTATGTGCTCGGGCTGATCGTACTGCCGATGATGCTCGCGGCATGGCTGGTCAGCTTGCTCCTGCTACCGTCCGTTGCCGGCGCACCCCCTGCGGCGCAGGGACAATCCACGCCGGGCACATGGACCGCGCTTTTCGAAATCATGCTCGTATTCGGCGTCGTATGGCTGGTTGCCTGGTTGTTGGTCGAGTACGGTATTGCCCGTCGACGCAAGGGCGACGCGAAAGGGTCGTACCGGCGCTCGCCGGTCATGCTGGTCTGGCTGTTCATTGCGCTCGCTGTCGGCGTTGGGTTGCTCTGCCTCATCCGCCAAACGTTGCAGGCCAGCAACGTGGGCGAGGCGCTGATCTGGCACTGGACTGTGTGGGGCGTGCCGATCCTGCTGGGCGTGTTCGGTATCGCGTCGATCCTGCTGATCGGGCTCGTCGGCCGCGAGTTTGGCGAAGAGGAGCGCGAGTGGTGGAGCCGGCTCGGCGCATGGCTGCTCGCGGGCGCGGTTGGATGGTTCGTGCTCTGCGCCATATCGATCTATGGCCCGTTCGCGATCCTCCTCGCGCAGGGCTGGATCAAGGGTCTGAGCCTCGCCTGGATCGTGTCCACGGTGGGCGGCGTCGTGCTCGGGCAAAGCAAGGCCACGGGCGGACAGGGCAACAACAGGTGGCTCAATCTCGCCACCGAAGTGGCGCCGTACATTTTCGTGGCCGGGCTGTTGCTCGCACTCTCGTTCGGCATCCACGTCGGGCTGATCGGATGGTTCAACCTGGGCGGCGAGAACCCGGACGAAAAAATCATGGCGTTGCGTTCTGTCGTGCAGATCGCGGGCGCCGAGCCGCTGTCGTTTCTCTACTACGCGCAGGTACTGAACGCGATCCTCGACGCGCGGCCCCCAACCTGGCTGCCGGTGCTGCTGCTGTTCGCCCTGATCGGGTTGCTGGCGTGGCGGCTCGACATCAACGTGTTCTCGTTTCACATGTTCTACCGCAACCGGCTCGTGCGCTCCTATCTTGGCGCGAGCAACCGGCAACGCAACGCGCATCCGTTCACGGGCTTCGATCCGGACGACAACATCAAGCTCACCGATCTGCCGGTACGCCCATTCCATATCGTCAACACCGCTATCAACCTGACCAAGGTGAACAACCTGGCCTGGCAGGAGCGCAAGGCCGCATCGTTTGTGCTGACCAGAGCGTATTGCGGCTACGAGCTTCAGGCGACCGGGCCCAACGATCGCGGCAAGCTCGGCTATCAGCCGACCGCGGGCTATCTTAAGTCCAGGGGCTGGGCCTCCCTCGGCCAGGCCCTGACGATCTCGGGAGCGGCCGTGAGCCCGAACCAGGGTTATCACTCGTCCAAGGCGGTCGCGTTTTTACTGACTGTGTTCAACGTCCGCTTGGGCTGGTGGATGCAGAACCCTGCGAAGCCCGGAGCGTGGGGCGCGCCCGGCCCCCGGTTCGGCCTGTGGTATCTGCTGAGCGAAGTCTTCGGCCTCGCCGACGAGAACACCGAGTTTGTCTATCTGAGCGACGGCGGCCACTTCGAGAATCTCGGCATCTACGAACTGGTGCGGCGCCGCTGCCGGTTCATCATCGCGATCGATGCCGGCATGGACCCGAAGTTCGGCTTCGAGGACCTCGGCAACGCGGTGCGCAAATGCCAGGTGGATTTCGGCGTGCGCATCGACATCGACACCAAGGCAAGCGTTCCCGCGCAAGGCACCGGCAAGAGCCTGTATCACTGCGGCGTCGGCCGCATTCACTATGAGGAGGCCGACCCGAAGGCGGTGTCGGGGTTTTTGCTGTACATCAAGCCTTCGCTGACCGGCAACGAACCGGTCGACATCATGCAGTACGCCAGCGTGCATCCGGATTTTCCGCACCAGACCACGACGGACCAGTGGTTCGACGAATCGCAGTTCGAGGCCTACCGCAAGCTCGGTTATCACACCGTGACCACGGTGCTGGAGAAGCCGGAGCCCAGGCCGGAGCAGCCTGCATCCGCCGGTGAGCAAGCGTTGCTGGACCTCTTCCTGGACCTGAACCGGCGCTGGTACCGTCCGAGCGCGCGGGTCGAGGCGAATTTCACGAAGCACGCCGAGCAACTGGTGCGCCTGCAGAACACGATCCGCGAGCAGAAAATTCTTTCCTTCCTCGACGCCCAGATCTTTCCCGAATGGGACTACCTCATGCAGGGTGGCCAGCAGGTGCCGGACACAAGCCTCTGGCTGCCCAACAACCCGGAAGAGTTGCGAGCGGGATTTTACTTCTGCCTCAACCTGCTCGAGCTGATGCAAAACGTCTACCTCGACCTCAATCTGGACGAGGAATGGCGCCATCCGGACAACCGCGGCTGGATGAATCTGTTCAAGCACTTCTCCGGGGCGGGGATGCTCAGGGCGACCTACGCGATCGTGCGCAGCAACTTCGGCGCTCGCTTTCAGCGTTTCTGCGATGCCCGCCTTGGGTTGCCGGAAGGGGAGATCGCGATCCCCGCCGCCGGCATCCAACACGACGGTGCGGCAGGACAGTCCCTCGCGGACTGGCTGGAGCAGCGCATGCAGGACAAGAGCATTAACTTTTACGAGGCGGATTTGATCGCGCACTTCGAGAAAGCGCCCCCCAAAGATGCACCGGCCGGACCGCGCTTCGATACGCTCCTGCCCATCAGCCTGAGCGTGGGCGAGATGCGCACAATGCACGGGGGTCCCCTGAAGTTCCCGGTTGGCACCGCGCTGGCCAGGGGAAAAACCATTGTCTTTTTCCGCATCCAGGATCACCTGCGCAACATGGGGCTGGGCAGCGATGCGCTGAGGACGCTCTACAAGATGGGCTATGCGAGTCTGGAAATCGACGATGACGCGCCGGACGCAGCGCAAATCCGTCATATCTTTGCCTCCATCAAGGGCACGAGGTAGGGCGTCATTGATGCGATCTCTCTGGCGAGCGTGCATGACCGAACCCGGCAGACACGACTCGGAGGAACAACGCTGATGGAATCGAGGACGCTGGTTGCGCTGATTGTTCTTCTTGTTGCTGGCATCGCTGCGTGCGCGGGAGCGCCCTCGCACGGATGCTCGAACGGGCACCAGTGCGTGCTCGTGCCAAGGTCCGCGGACGCACCGCCGACGCCTGGCGCACGCGAGGAGTCGGGCCCGCTGGTCGGTGTCGCCGTCTCCGGCGGCGGCAGCCGGTCCGCCGCTTTCTCCGAAGCCGTGCTCGAGGAGCTTGCCAAAGTCGATGTCGGCAGGCAAGGCGCGCCGGTCAGCGTGATCGAGGAGGTG
>JANMYN010000356.1:0-1725 GCA_031382195.1 Betaproteobacteria bacterium | reverse complement strand
CCCCCTTAGGCGGAGAGGATGCTTGTCTCACACCTGTAGTTGACGCTCACGCTTTCCCAGATTGAAAAATTATCGCGATACTCGGGACAATGGACAAGTAACTCTATCTACATTGCCGGGCACTACGTCTCTCCACTTCCTCTCCGCCCAGTGGGGGGAGAGGGTTGGGGTGAGGTGGGTCTTCCAACCATGTCTTCGGGACGCACCCACTGGTCGAACTGCTTCGTGGTTACGTAACCGAGTGCAAGCGCAGCCTCTTTCAGCGTCGAACCTTCCTTGTAGGCCTTCTTGGCGATTTCGGCTGCCTTGTCGTAACCGATGTGCGGATTGAGCGCGGTCACCAGCATCAGCGACTGACCCAGCATTTGCTCGATTCGCTCCCTGTTCGGCTCGATGCCGACGGCGCAGTTGTCGTTGAAACTCACCACGCCGTCCGCGAGCAATCGCACGCTCTGCAGGAAGTTATGGATGATAAGCGGCTTGAACACGTTCAGCTCGAAATTGCCCATGGCGCCACCGATATTGATCGCGACGTCGTTGCCGAGTACCTGGCAGCACAGCATGGTCAGCGCTTCTGACTGAGTCGGATTGACCTTGCCGGGCATGATCGAGCTGCCTGGTTCGTTCTCGGGAATGCGCAGTTCGCCGATGCCGCTGCGCGGGCCCGAAGCCAGCCAGCGAATGTCATTGGCGATTTTCATCAGTGAAGCTGCGAGCGTCTTCAGTGCGCCATGCGCGTGCACCAGCGCATCATTGGCGGCGAGCGCTTCGAACTTGTTGCGCGCAGAGACGAAATGCAGTCCGGTGGATTTGGCCAATTCCTCCGCCACCCGCACGGCGAACTCCGGGTGGGCATTCAGACCGGTGCCCACCGCGGTGCCTCCGAGCGCGAGTTCGCACACATGCGACAGGGATCCCTGCACGTGTGCGATACCGTGCTCGAGCTGCGATACATAGCCGGAGAATTCCTGGCCCAGCGTGAGCGGCGTCGCATCCTGCAGATGGGTACGGCCGATCTTGACGATATCATCGAAAGACTTCGACTTGCCGGACAGCGTGCCGCACAGCAATGTCAACGCCGGTATCAGCATTTCGTTCAGTGCGCCAACCGCCGCGACGTGCATCGCCGTCGGGAACACGTCGTTCGACGACTGTCCTTTATTAACGTCGTCATTCGGATGGACCAGACGTTTCTGGCCGCGTGCGCCACCGAGCAGTTCGGAGGCGCGATTGGCGAGCACCTCGTTCATGTTCATGTTGGTCTGCGTTCCGGAGCCGGTCTGCCAGACCGACAGCGGAAATTCCACGTCATGGCTGCCCGCGATCACCTCATCCGCCGCTTCGACGATGGCCGCGGCTTTTTTTTCATCCAACAGGCCGAGTTGCGCATTGACGAGGGCGCAGGCACGCTTGACGCGCGCCAACGCGTAAATCAACTCCAGCGGCATGCGCTCGCTGGAGATGCGGAAATTCTGCAGGCTGCGCTGGGTCTGCGCGCCCCACAGCCGGTCCGCAGGGACTTCGATCTCGCCGAAACTGTCTCGCTCTTTCCGTGTCGCTGCCATTGTTCCTACCTCCTGAAACGTCAAAACCTCAACGCAGATACCCTACGTGCGTAGCACGTCGGAGTACCCTTTTAGGCGTAGGGAACGCGGAGGGCGCAGAGGAATCCATAGTAAAGGAAGTACACATGTTCAAGTTGATAGCTCACCATATGCTGGACAA
>JANMYN010000249.1:0-2375 GCA_031382195.1 Betaproteobacteria bacterium | reverse complement strand
CCCGCGCGTTCGCGCGAGATCGTCAAGGCGTTGCTGGACAACCGGTTGCGCGTGAGCTACGCGGAAATCGATGCGCCCCACGGCCACGACGCGTTTCTGATGGACGATGCGCGCTATCACAATCTGATCCGCGCCTACTTTGACAACATCTTCCGGCAGGTAAGCGCCTCATGACGATGCGCGGCGCCTCCGTATCGTTCTCCGCACGTCCGGATTTCGTCGCGATCGCAACATGGATCAGGCCGAATGCAAGGGTTCTCGACCTGGGCTGCGGGGACGGCTCATTGCTACGTCATCTGCGAGAGGCGCGCGGCGTAACGGGCTACGGCATGGAGATCGACGATGCCAAGGTGCTGGCCTGCGTCAAGAGCGGCGTCAACGTTTTGCAGAACGACCTCGAGTCCGGGCTCTCCGGATTCGAGGACGGATCTTTCGACTACGTGATCCTTTCGCAAACACTGCAGGCGATTCGCCATACCGAGCGTATCGTCAACGAAATGCTGCGCGTTGGGCGCGAAGGCATCGTCACATTTCCCAACTTCGGTTATTGGCGCCCCCGCCTGCAGGTCCTCTCGGGAAACATGCCGGTCTCCAGGGATCTGCCGTACGAGTGGTACAACACGCCCAATATCCATCTGTTCACGATCGACGATTTCGAGAAATTCTGCATCCGTCATCGAATCCGCATTCTCGAAAGAAACATCATGGTTGAGGGCCGCCAGGTTACCTGGATGCCCAATCTGCGCGGCTCGCTGGCGGTTTATCGTTTCGACCGCGCCGGCCCGGTCGCCTGACATCCCCCGCATGACGCCACCTTCCATGGCCTCGGCGCTATTCACGCGCCGCATGCTGATCTGTGTGTTTACCGGCTTCAGTTCGGGATTGCCGCTTTACCTCCTGCTGAATCTATTGCCGGCGTGGCTGCGTACCGAAGGCATCAATCTCAAGGTGATTGGCGCATTTGCGCTGATCCAGTTTCCCTACACCTGGAAATTCATCTGGGCGCCGTTCGTGGACCGCTACGTAGTTCCGGCGCTTGGCCGCCGGCGGGGCTGGATGCTGCTGACGCAGCTCGCGCTGATGGCGACGATCGCCTGGATGGGCACGCTCTCGCCGCACGACGAACTGGCCTGGGTGATCTACGCGGCGACGGCAGTTGCCTTCCTCAGCGCCACCCAGGACATTGCGATCGACGCCTACCGCCGGGAATTGCTGTCGAATGTCGAATTGGGTCTGGGTAACGCGGTACACGTCAATGCGTATCGAATCGCGGGACTGATTCCGGGATCGCTGTCGCTGATATTGGCTGATCACCTGCCCTGGGCGATGGTTTTCGCTGTTACCGCGCTGTTCATGCTCCCCGGCATGGTCATGACCCTGATGGTCGCCGAGCCAGCGCTGGCCAGAGCGCTGCCGAAAACGCTACGCGAAGCCGTGGTGGAGCCGTTTCGCGAATTCATTGGCCGGGCTGGCGTGCGCAGTGCATTGCTGGTGCTGGGGTTCATCTTTCTCTACAAGCTCGGCGACAGCATGTGTACGGCACTCGCGACGCCGTTTTATCTCGACATGGGTTTTTCGAAATCCGACATCGGTCTGATCGCGAAAAATGCCGGCCTGTGGCCGAGCGTGATCGGCGGTCTGCTCGGCGGGCTGTGGATGCTGAAGCTGGGCATTAATCGTGGCCTATGGTTGTTTGGCGTGGTCCAGGTCGTATCGATACTCGGTTTTGCCTGGCTGTCGCGCATCGGGCCTTTTTTGGAAATCGGTACGTCAGAGCGGACCGCGCTTGCGCTTGTGATCGGGTTCGAAGCGCTTGGTGTCGGCTTGGGGGCCGCCGCGTTCGTGGCCTATATAGCGCGTGCAACGCATCCGGCCTATACCGCCACCCAGTTTGCGCTGTTCACAAGCCTCGCCGCCGTGCCGCGCACCTTCCTGAATGCGACCACCGGATGGCTGGTCGAGCAACTCGGCTGGTTCGGCTTTTTCATGTTATGTGTGCTTCTGGCGCTGCCGGGGATGGTGCTGCTGTTCAAAGTTGCGCCGTGGAATGAACAAGCGCCGCATCCTGGCGAGCCGGAAGCCAACGCCGACCGGGCATAAGCGATCAAAGTAGGTAGTCGTAGTCGATGCTTAAAGGAGCATGGTCGGAAAAGCGCGCAGTCTTGTAAATCGAGGCAGAAGTTGCTTTGGCTGCGATACCCGGCGTGGCAATCTGGTAGTCGATGCGCCAGCCGACGTTCTTGGCCCAGGCCTGGCCGCGATTGGACCACCAGGTATATTGTTCGGCGCGCTGGTCGAGCGTTCGAAACACATCCACGTAGCCGAGATGCTCGAGCACACCGGTAAACCACTGGCGCTCTTCAGGCAGGAAACCG
>JANMYN010000218.1:0-1801 GCA_031382195.1 Betaproteobacteria bacterium | reverse complement strand
CGCGCGAACTCTCAATCATCACCCTGGCCAGTTTGCTGTGCGCAATGCCCCACATACCCATCACCGAACATGCCCTCCATGCCTTGTACCAACGCCTCGGATTGCGATCATGAAAAACCGGGGAAACATCAGCCTCAAGGGGGTATTGAAAAGAATCCCTTGCGGTGAGTGCTTCTTATAGATGAATCGACCCTGATCCTGACCCTGTTTCAATCCAGCAAAACCGCATGAACCAAAACTGGATTCCATCGATAATGGCGGCCTTGGGCAGCTGAGCATCATGAACCTCCAGGAATTCACGCTTACGACGTTGCGGGATTCGCCGCCGGCAGGATTGATTCCTGCGCTGGAGGCGCTGTGGTATCTGCGCAAGGGTAACTGGGATCGCGCCCACGCGATCGTGCAGGATCATGAGGACGACAAAGACTACGCAGTCGTGCACGCGCACCTGCACCGCATAGAGGGCGATCTAGCCAATGCGGGCTATTGGTATCGCCGTGCCGGCAAAAGCACGGCTGACACCGCACTCGAAGAAGAATGGAAGTCGCTGGTTGCGTACTTCCTTCAGGAGAAAGTTTCATGAGTAAGCTCGACATCCGCATCGAACCCGCAATTCAATTGCCGCCGCCGGCACTGCCCAGCCCGCTGGGATTCGGGCGCGTGTTCGCGGGCCGCATGTTCACCCGGCGCTACACCGCCGGGCGGGGCTGGCACGACGCGGTTATCGGGCCCTATGGCCCGCTCACTCTCGACCCCGCTGCCGAAGTCTTCCATTGCGGGCAGATGATTTTCGATGGCACCAAGGCCTACGCGCGCAACGACGGCAATCTCAACCTGTTTCGTCCGGAGAAGAACGCGCAGCGCTTCAACGGTTCGGCGAAAAGGATGGCGATGCCGGAAGTGAACGTCGAGGAGCATGTGCAGGCGATATCTGAACTGGTGCGCATCGAGCACGCCTGGACGCCGAAGCAGGAGGGCGCTGCGCTTTACATCCGCCCGGTGATGATTGCCACGGAAAGTTCTCTGGAGGTCCGTGCCAGCCGCGCTTATCTGCACTACATCATCCTCAGCCCGGTCGGGCCGTACTTCTCGGGCGGTTTCAAGCCGGTGGGCGTGTACGTGTCGGACGATTACGTGCGCACCGTGCGCGGCGGCACGGGTGAAGCCAAGACGCCTGGCAATTACGCCGGCAGTCTTGCAGGAACCGAGAAGGCGCTGGCAGCCGGATACCAGCAGGTGCTGTGGCTCGATGCAGTCGAGCGCAAGTACGTCGATGAAGTGGGGGCAATGAACATCGCCTTCGTCTATGCAGGCAGGCACATCCGCACGCCGGCGCTCTCAGGCGCGATCCTTCCCGGAATTACCCGTGATTCGCTGCTGAAGCTCGCCCCGGATCTGGGTTACGCGGTGACCGAGGATCGCATCGCGATCAGGGACGTGTTGGCTGATATCGAGTCGGGCAAGATCACCGAGGCGTTCGGGATCGGCACCGGCGCGGTCATTGCGCCGGTAGGCCGCTTCGGTTACCAGGGGAAGGACTATGCGTTCGGAGGGGTCGAGCCGGGTCCAGTCGCGCGCGCATTGTTCAAAGGACTCACCGACATTCAGTATGGACGCGTACCCGATCCTTACGGCTGGACGCGCGTGGTCAAAATCGCGCCGGCAACAAGAGCAATGACCGCCACCGATGCCTAGCCCTTGCTTCAGCTTGCCGCATCGGTTTCGGGGCTGCATGTGAACTGAATCCCCGGTACTTGAGATTAGTCAAACGCCGGGCCCGCAATCTGCGGTTTCATGACTT
>JANMYN010000203.1:0-8612 GCA_031382195.1 Betaproteobacteria bacterium | reverse complement strand
CAATATGGGATAGACGACATCGGACCGCCGGTTCAAAGCCCAGCTTTCCTCGTTCTGTCCGTACGCAACCGGTCTTTCGGCGCCGAAGCTGACCGCCTCGACCTGCCTGGCCGGCACGCCCAGCGCCAGCAAGGCGCGTTGGACCGACTCGGCTCTGCGCTGACCCAGGGCGACGTTGTAGTCCGGGCTGCCGCGATCGTCACAATTGCCCTCGACAAAGACCTTCACAGTCGGGTGCGCGATCAGGAAGCGGGCGTGCGCTGCGACGGCCGGAACAAATTTCTGTTTGATTTCGTACTTGTCCAAATCGTAGTAGATGCGTCGATCTGCGAGCAGGGGGTCGGACTTTTTGAGCTGCTCCTCGGTGACCATCCCGATCAGCTCGGGGTCGTCGTTGTCCTCGATGCGTTGACGTCGCAACTCCTCGATTTGCGCCAACTCCCGCTGCTTGCGAACCTCCTCTTGCTTGCGCACTTCCTCCTGTTTGCGGGCTTCCTCCTGCTTGCGCACTTCTTCTTGTTTGCGTACCTCCTCCTGCTTGCGCGCTTCTTCCTGCTTGCGCACTTCCTCCTGCTTGCGGGCCTCCTCCTGCTTGCGCACTTCCTCCTGTAGGCGCACTTCCTCCTGCTTGAGCGCCTCTTCCTGTTTGCGCCGCTCCTCCTGACGCGCGGCTTCCCCCCGCTTTCCGCCGCCGCCGCCCCCAGCGCCGAAATTGGCACAGCCTGTCAGCAGCACGATCAAGACCAGGATCAGATATCTCTTCATTACCTTACCTCCAGTTACTGCGATTCGTAGGGTCCCCAGGCAGGGCTGCGGACATTGTGGGCAGAAGGCCCAATTACCCAACGGGCGGCACCATCGGTCGAAACGGCGGCCAGCGCGCCATGACCATTCAATTCCGTTGCATACAAAATCGCCTTGCCGTTTGGCGCAAAAGCCGGTGAGCGATCATCGCGGCCGGACGTCAGGTAACGGAACTCCCCGGTCGAAAGATCCCTTATGCCGATGCCGTAGTGGCCGCCCTGCTGGTGGACGAACGCGAAGGAACGACCGTCCGGGCTGTAGCGTGGCGAAGTATTGTAACCGCCCTCGAACGTCAGGCGCTCCGCCCGCCCGTTGCCATCGACCGGGATGCGGTAGACCTGCGGGCTGCCCCCGCGATCGGACGAAAACAGGATGTGACGCCCATCCGGCGAAAAACTCGGTTCGGTGTCGCGTGAACGGTTGTCGCTCAGGCGCCGCAGGTTTTTTCCGTCGGCATCGATCATGTAGATCTGCGAACCGCCGTCCTTGGAAAGCGTGACCGCGAGTTGCTTGCCGTCCGGCGACCATGCAGGCGAGGAGTTGGTGCCGCGAAAATTGGCGATAACTTTGCGCGAACCTTCGGCGAGGTTGTGCACGTAAACCCGCGGTCTCTTGCGCTCGAAGGAAACGTAGGCGAGTTGTTTGCCGTCAGGCGACCATTGGACCGACATCAGTGGAGCGGGACTCTGGAACAGCACATGGCGGTTGTAGCCGTCGACATCCGCGATGACAAGCTCCGAACTGTCACCGCTGCGGGTGATGTAGCAGATCCGGGTTGCGTAGGCGCCGGGGTAGCCGGCGATCTTTTCGTGGACCAAATCCGCGATGCGGTGGGAGAGGCGCCGATGGCCGTGTCCGGAATGGCGCAGGGTTCCATCGAGTATCGGTTTTTCCAGCGCCACATCGAACAGGACAAAGTGTGCCGCGTATGCGTCATTGTCTTTGTTCACCGTCCCCGCAACGACCATGTCCACGCCCCGCGCCCTGAAGTACGCGTAATCGATGGCTTCATCCCCGGGCGGGCTCGATGCGGCGCGCTCCGCCACGACCTTCAGCGCACTGCTGCGGCTGAAGTCATCGGCGATGACGTGCGCCATCTGATGTTCCTGCTCCGTCTGCGCGTCTCCGCGGAAATCGAGGACCGCCACGGGAACGCGATTGCCTTCGCCGCCCACGATGTCGACTGTGACCTGTGCTCGTGCCAGGCTGGGCAGCGCGGCGATCAGCAGCGCAAGGGGCAGGATGAATTTCAAGCTTGCAAGTCTCATGGCCGTTATTCCCTCGGTCTGAAATTGGACAGGAAATGACGGAAATGCGTACCGAACAGTTCCGGGTCATCGGGCACGGGCAATGGTTGCGCCGCAAGGATCGCACGCCCCACGGCCGCGTCGTAGGCTGCAATCCCGCTTGATTTGCGCAAGCGCACTTCGACGACTTCCCCGCCCGGTAGCAGCGACACCTCGTAGGTCGCCTCCGGATTGCCGCGCAAATCGGGCGGCAGCACGACCCGCTGGCGAATCTTTGCGCTGATACGCGCGCGGTAGTCGTCGATCAATGCCGTGGTCGCGGCGCTTGCCGCCTGGCCCGACTGCTCTTCGGCGCGTTCTCTCTGCGCCGCCGCGGCAACCTCCTGAAGTTTGCGTGCCAGCTCGCGTTCGCGCTCCGCGCGGCGTTTATCGAGCGCAGCGCGGCGTATCTCCCGCTCCTGTTCCAGGGATTCGTCCGCGGGGGCGCTGGCCTCCTGGCGCAGCCGGTCAGCCAGCGCCAGTGCTTTTTCCCGCCGCTGCGCCTCCACATCTACCTCAGGCTGGGGTGCCGGCCGGGAGGAAAGCTCCGGCACCGGTGGCAGGGGCGGCTCCGGGGTGGGGCGCGGCGCGGGCGCAGGCGACTCCGGTGGCGGCGCGGCAGCCACGCGCGGAGGTGGCGAAGCGGGCGACGGTGGAGACAATGTCGGATCCGCCGCAGGCGGCGGCGCGGGCGCGGGCAGCGATGCGGGCGCTAAAGTGGGACCACTCGACTGCGGTGCCGGGGCCAAAATGGGCGCACTCGGCTTCGGTACGGCAAGGGCTGCAGGCACCGCGGGAATTTCGGGCGCGACTGCGTTTTTCGGTTTCTGGATTTGCTCTGTCTTCGGTCGCGTCAGGCGCTGCGGCCGCGGTTGCGCAGGCAGCGCGCTCTGCGCGGACACCGGCAATGAACGCCACAGCTTCACTGAAGCTCTTGCAGTAGTCCGATGTTGCCAGCTCATGCTCATTACCAGAGTGCCGATGAACACCGCGTGCACGACAGCCGCGAGTATACCTGCGACAACCGGAATCGGCTCCGATTCCGGATGGTTGAGTTGCGGCATTTTGAGCTGCATCGAATCGACGGTCCCGGGTCTTGCGAACGTGGCTTCAGCGGGGCCGGCCCTCAGGATTTGGGAATCGCAAGCAGCCCGACATTGTCCACATGATTGCGCTGGAGCAGATCCATGGTCTGCAGGACCAAATCGTATTTTATTTCCTTGTCCGCGGTGATGATGACCGGCTGGCCCGGCTTGCTTTGCTGCTTGGTCTTGATAAATGCAGCGAGTTCGTCCCGGCTGACTTCACGCGCCGCGCCGGAAAGGTCGTGGTCGATGACGGAAATTCTGCCACCCGCATTGATCTGGACTTCGATCGGCTGCGCGGATGGGTTGCTGACGCTGCCGACCGAAGGCAGATCGATCACGCCGGGTGTGATCATGGGTGCGGTGACCATGAAAATCACGAGCAGGACCAGCACCACGTCGATATAGGGAACGACGTTGATCTGGCTTAACGGGCGGGCGCGGCGTCGAAAGGCCATTTACTTGTCTCCGGCCGGATCGTTCTGGAGGGCATCGGGGAACTCGTCCACGAAGCTCTCGAAGCGCGTGGACAGAGCGTCCAGCTTGCGCAGCAGATGGTTGAAGCCGATCACCGCCGGGATCGCTGCGAACAGCCCCATCGCCGTTGCCACCAGCGCCTCGGCAATTCCCGGAGCGACACTGGCCAGCGACGCGTGACCGGCACTGGCCAGTCCGCGGAATGAATTCATGATGCCCCAGACGGTGCCGAACAAACCGATATAGGGACTGACTGAACCGACGGTCGCGAGATACGAGAGATGCTCCTCGAGCCGGGCCATCTCTTTCTGATAGACCGAACGCATCGCGCGCCGCACGCGTTCCATCTGCGCCGGGCTCAACGGCCCATTTGCGCGTTTGCTCAGCCGGGTGAACTCACGGAAACCGGATGCAAAAATGCGTCGCAAGCTGGCCCCGCGTGCCTTGGCGGCCGATTCCTTGCGGTAAAGCGCGTCGAAATCCGGGCTGCCCTGAAAATCCCGCTCGAATTCGATGCACTGGTGCAATGTCTCCCGGAAGGAAGCCAGTTTCCTGATCATGTGCCACCAGGAAACCATCGACATGCCGAGCAGAATCACCATCACCAACTTCACCAGGATACTTGCGTTGGAAAGCAATGCCAGGAAACCGAGGTCGCTGCTGACGTTCATTTTCTAGACCCAAATCCTTTCTTCAAACTGTGGAATCCGGTGACGCTGACGTTCGACTTGAGCACAGTGCGACAGGTCATGGATCGAACGACCGCCGGAACCGGCCTGTTGCCGAAGTCGGCTCCGCAATGCTGTTGTCCCGGGGGGGCGATACACAATCTCGCCGGAGCGTAAGTAAGCAACAAGCTGGCCCGGACACCGATCCGGCAAATTGCCGAAGACGGTGACCGGCATCCAGGAGCTATGGACGCCACGCGAGATCGGGCAATGTTGTATCGAATCGTTGCTTCCCCGCCGTGGCTCTGCATGGCGAGGCTGTCAGGAATATTTCGACGTCGATGCCTGCGGGCGCGGCCCGCCGCAACACGGCAACGTGTCGCCGCAAGGCCAAAACGGACCATTACCGGCAGTCACGACGGCCGCCCCTGAGCACGCCATGAAAGGCCGGTGGCGTGGGATACGGCCTCTCGCCCATGCGTGAGAGCTAGGCCACGAACGCATCACGCTTGCCGTTCTGAGCCTTGTGGAGTCATACCGCAGTTGTTTTCCCCTGCCGTTCGATCCACGGTTTTCGCCGCTCATTTCTGCCGCTTCCGGCGTCGGAAACCGTTTGTCATGCCATCGCTGCCATAGGGCGGATTTCCCTGTGCTTGCCGGTGAAAAGCGCGTTGAATAAGCACATACCGGAAAACGCCACGATGCATCCTGCAAGGCAGGACCGGTTTTCCGAATCGAAAGGAGTGCGAATATGGCCGAACTTCTTATGGCGATCGGCGGCCCGCGGGTCGCCCAGGCAATGCCCCAGTTGACTGCGGCGCAAAAGGCATTGCGCGAACGCAAGGTGCTGTCGCTCAATTCGCTTCAGCACGGGGCTTACTACAACGGCTTGCTGGACGACATCACGACCGTCGGCCGCTGGCACGAACAAAAGCGCCGCTTCGTCTTCTGGGAGCAGAACATGCAACAACCCCAATCCAAAGCGACCCCGCACGTGGCGGATCTCGGAACGGGCCCGCGGTTCGCGCCGCTTTCGCGGCAGGAAGCCGTAGCGGGGCCTCACGTCAGCGATTTCGCGTTCGAAACAACTCGCTGAGCGCGGTTTGTCGGGACGCAGGCACGACACGACTGATAGCTTGGCCCGCTTTCGATCGGCGTAAACGGGCGGCTGTTGCTGGCCGCGCGTGTTATGCATTTGTACCGGCCCGTCTCTGCGTATCTGTTCTCTGCACCGCCATGGGTGGCGCGCATAGACTAATGCGACTTGAACGCGCGTAAACCTGAGGATGCAGTCCGTTTTGCCGCGGAACGGGTCGCGCATTCTTCGCTGTATCATGTGCGCCTCCCCCTTCACAATCCTTCAGGAAGACGCCATGGCAATGACTTTCTATTACGGCTCCGGATCGCCCTTCGCCTGGCGGGTATGGCTCGCCCTGGAACATAAGAAAATTCCCTATGAGATGAAGACTATTTCGTTTTCCTCGGGGGAGCTTGAGAAACCGGAATATTTGGCCATCAACCCGCGGCACAAGGTCCCGGCGATCGTCGATGCCGGTTTCGCCCTGTATGAATCCACTGCCATCGTGGAGTATCTCGAAGAGAAATTTACATCTGGCGCAAGACTCTTCCCGGAAGATACAAAACAACGAGCACTCGCCCGCCGCATTGTTCAAGAGACGGATCTCTACCTCAATACGTCGATGCGCTTGCTTATCGAGCAAATTTTCTTGAGGCCGGAAGACAAGTGGGATGCCGCGAAGATCGAGCAAGGCGCCCAAACGTTGTCAGTTGAACTTGCCATGTGGGAGAAGGCAGACATCGGCCGGTTTCTGGTGGGCTCATCCGTGAGCGCCGCCGATTATGCGGTATATCCGGCATTGGCTCTGGCCATGCGCCTGGAGAAGAAAAAGCGGGATCTCGGAATTCGCCAGATGATCGGCCCCAAGATGGCGGCGTGGATGCAGAACATGACTGAACAACCGATTGTGCGGACTACCTGGCCGCCCCATTGGAAGTGATGTCTTGCCGTGAAGATCCGGATTAGGCGGGCGCGACCCTTTAATTGATCAGAGCAACCCGGAAAAATGAGGATGGCATTCGCCTGATCGCGGCAAGCCCTGGCGCCGTGGAAAACCGAGCGCCTGGTCGCTCATGAAAACGCGCGCCGGACAGTGGCGCTCCTGCATCGACGCTTCGAGCATCACGCAGTTGCCGCTGAACCTCACGACGCGCGACAAGATCGCGCACCGCCGCTCATCCCCCCCGAATGGCAGGGATGAGATGCACTTCGCTATCCGGGCCGATGGGCGCGAACCAGATGTCCTGGAAGATTTCACCGTCGATGGCGATGGCGTAGGCATCGCTTTCGAGGTGGGGTGCGAGCGCCGGGTAGCGTTCGCTCAACATGCGCAGCAGTTGCTTTACGTCGCGCGCATCGATCTCGAGCTCCGCATCCCCGCCCGCCAGCTTTTGCAGCGTGCCGCTGAGGATCAGCCGGGCCAAGGCCGGGTCCTCTTTAGGCTCCCCGGTGCGCGTCGATGGCCGCCAGCACGCGCGGGGGCGACATCGGCAGTTCGGTGAAGCGCACACCGGTTGCATGCGATACCGCGTTGGCGATGGCGGCCATGGGCGGCACGATCGGTGTCTCGCCCACCCCGCGCACGCCGTACGGATGGCGCGGGTTGGGGACTTCCACGATCACCGTGTCGATCATGGGAACGTCGGAACACACCGGAATGCGGTAGTCGAGAAATCCCGCATTTTCCATGCGGCCCTTGTCGTCGTAGATGTACTCCTCGTTGAGCGCCCAGCCGATGCCTTGAACGGCGCCGCCCTGCATCTGGCCTTCCACGTAGCCCGGATGCACGGCCTTGCCCGCATCCTGGATCGCGGTATAGCGCAGGATGGTGACCTTGCCGGTTTCGGGGTCCACTTCGACGTCGACCAGATGAGTCGCCAGGCTGGGCCCCGCCCCGGTGACATTGAGGGCGGCGTTGCCGCTGATGGGTCCGCCGGTTTTGCCGGCAGTCTTCGCCAGTTCGGCGAGGCTGAGCGTCTTGCCCTTTGCTGACAACCGTGCGTTTCCCTCGACCCATTCCACTTCCTCGACCGTGACTTCCCAGATTTTCGCGGCCCGCTCGCGCAGTTGCCTGATGACATCGCGCGCCGCTTCCACCACCGCCATGCCGCTGGAGAAAGTGACCCGGCTGCCGCCGGTCAGGAAGTTGAATCCGAGCGAGCTGGTGTCGCCGTTGATCGCGCTCACCTGCTGCAGGGGAATGCCGAGTTCCTCGGCGGCCATCATGCAAAGCGATGCGCGCGATCCGCCGATGTCCGGCGTGCCGACCACGATCGCCACGCTGCCGTCTTCGCCCAAATTCATCGCGGCGCAAGTCTCGCCGCCGATGTTGAACCAGAAGCCGGAGGCCACGCCGCGGCCTTGATTGGCCTTGAGCGGCGCGTGGTAGTGGGCGTGGGCGCGCGCCGCTTCCAGCGTCTGCACCAGACCGATCGGGCCGAGTTTCGGCCCGTAGGGCGCGCGCGTGCCTTCCCTGGCGGCGTTCTTCAAGCGCAACTCAATCGGGTCCATGCCGATCTTGAGGGCGACTTCATCGATCACGCTCTCGACGGCGAATTCCGCGATCGGCCCGCCGGGCGCCCGGTAGGCGGCCACCTTGGGACGATTCACGACCACGTCGAAGCCGACGATGCGCACGTTCTCCAGATCGTAAGGCGCGAAGGCGCACATCGCCCCGGGTTGCACCGGCGAGCCCTGGAAGGCGCCGGCCTGATATTTCAACAACGCGTCGGCTGCTGTGATGCGGCCGTCCCGGGTGGCGCCCACTTTCACCCAGATCCTGGCGCCCGACGTGGGCCCGCTGGCGCGAAATACGTCGGCGCGGGACATGGTCATCTTCACCGGCCGGCACGCTATGCGCGAAAGCGCAAGGGCCAGAGGCTCGAGGTACACGACGGTTTTTCCCCCGAAGCCGCCGCCGATTTCCGAGGCGGTCACGCGCAGTCTCGACACGTCCATGCCCAGCAGTTTCGCGCAGAACGCGCGCACGATGAACTGTCCCTGCGTGGTGCACCACAACTCCGCCTGTCCATCCTCGGATACGCTGGCCAGGCAGGCGTGCGGTTCGATGTAGCCCTGATGCACCGGCTTGGTGGCGAACTCGCGTTCGACGATGACGTCCGCTTTGGCGAATCCCGCATCCAGATCGCCGAAGCCGAACTCCACGCGCTTGGCGATGTTGGAGGCTTTGGCGGGCCGGGGTTCCACGCCGATG
>JANMYN010000126.1:0-2125 GCA_031382195.1 Betaproteobacteria bacterium | reverse complement strand
AGCCAGCGCGGCTCCCCCATGTTCCAGGAAGCGGTGCCGACGATCAGCACGGCAACGACACCCAACACCAAACCGATTACGACTTTTACGTTGAGATTTTCGAAAGCGATCATGGCATCACCTATGGGTTCATGCGCTACTGGTTCACGCTATCCTACCAATTCATGACAGGTCTCTTGCTCCGAGGTTCCCAATCGCCGGCCGCTGCGCCGAAAATCCATCAGGACAGCGCCGATGCCTTTTCCCTGTATGCGTCGCGCAACTCGCGCTTGAGCACTTTGCCGATGGCGCTGCGCGGCAGCGACTCGACCAGTTCGATCCCGGCGAGCCGCTGCGTCTTGCCGAGCTGGCTGTTGGTCCACTCGAGCAGCGTCTGCGACAGTCGCGGGTCCTGCCGCTTCGCCACCACGAAGGCGACCGGCGTTTCGCCCCAGCGCTCGGAGGGCACGCCCACGACTGCGGCTTCCGCCACGTCGGCATGGCCGCGCAGCACCGCTTCGAGATCGCTGGGATAGACGTTGAAGCCCCCCGAGATGATCATGTCTTTCTTGCGATCCATCAGGATCAGAAATCCGTCTTCGTCGAATCGACCGATGTCTCCGGTGCGGATGAAGCGCCGGCCGGTCGAGTCGTACCATTCGGCTTCCGCTGTTTGCTCCGGCTGGTTGTGATAGCCGGTCATCATACCTTCCGAGTGTCCGACGATTTCGCCGGTCGCGCCTGGGGGCAGTTCGACACCCTGCTCGTCGATGAGCCTGATGTCATGGCCCGGTGCCGGACAGCCGACGGTGTGCAGCTTGTCCGGATGCAATGTCGCCTCCAGCACGCAGGTGCCGCCCCCTTCGGTCATTCCGTAGTACTCGATCAGGCGGCCGGGCCAGCGCTTCAGAATATCGTCCTTCAGCGCGGCGGCGAATGTCGCGCTTGTGCAGAATTTGGCGCGGAACGCGGACAAATCGTATCGGTCGAAATCCGGCAGCGCCATGATGCGCGAATACTGCACCGGCACCAGCATCGCGGTGGTGGCACGGTATTGCTGCGCCAGTTCCAGAAATTGTTTCGCATCGAACTTTGCCATGAGCACGACCGTTGCGCCGACCGCCAGGGTCGGCAGGAAGCTCACCAGCGTGGTGTTCGAGTACAGGGGCGTGGACACGATCGCGACCCAGTTCGGCTTGTAGTCATAAGCGAACGCGCGCTGCCATTGCCGCCAGCGCATCAGGTTCGACTGCTCGATACCTTTAGGCGTGCCGGTCGTACCCGATGAGTAGATCAGATTGAACGGCGCGTCCGGCTCGGCCATAACGGCGGCCGGCACGGTGCCGGCTGCAACCAACCACTTTTGGAATGATTCCCCGGCAGCGGAGCCGTCCAGGGCAACCCACTCCGCGGAGATGCGATCACGCACCGGCTCCAATGCTTTCGCAACGGACGCATCGACGAACAGGAGCGGCGCAGCGGCATCCCCGATCATGTTGGCAATGCTTGATGCCGTCGATGACGGCGCCAGCGGCGCCACGGCCACCCCCGCTCGCAATGCACCGAGGAATACCGCGGCATACTCGATCGAAGTTCCTGCACAGATCGCGATCGCCTGATTTGCCTTCACGCCGTCGCGCTGCAGCGACGCCGCAATGCGGTCCACCAGTTCATCGAGCGTCCGATAATCGAGCGAGCGCGCATCCTGCCGCAGGGCACTATGCAGCGGCCGCCGGGCGGCATGCATGCGGATCAACTCCGGCAGCGTGCGGAAATCCTGCGCGAGAACTTTTTCGATGGTCGTGGAGTCGTTCATTCAGATGGTTCGATATCAGGGCTTCCTTGCAAAACAAACACCCGTTAACTCCAACCGTCAATTGGACGGCTGCCGGGCCTACCGCCCGACGATGATCAACACGCCGGCCGCGATGGCAATGACAGCCATGATGGTGCCCAGTCCCGAGAAACTAACATTGAGCAGGGGGATCAGTCCGGTTGCGATGAGCCAGACACCCAACAACAGCATTCCGAGGTTCCTTGTAACTTTCATTGAGAGACTCCTGTAAGAATGAACTCGTGTGAGGCAAGCAGCCGCCCGACGGGGCCAGGGGCCAGTGGTGAGTCGATAAATATCCTACCCGAAGTT
>JANMYN010000118.1:0-6473 GCA_031382195.1 Betaproteobacteria bacterium | reverse complement strand
CCCGTAGGCAAAGAACAGCTTGGCCGCCGAAAACACGATATCGCTTTCGCAAATGCCGAGAATCGGTTTCGCATAGAGTTCCGCGGTCTGGATCAGGCTCGAATGGATGTGCACGGCGCCTTTGGGCGTTCCGGTGGAACCTGAGGAATAAAGCCAGAAGCAGGCGTCGTCCGCGGCAGTAGGCGCCGGCGCGAACTTCGTTGCCGCGCTTTTCATGAGTTGCTGCAGGTGAAGGTGGCCGTGAGCATCATCGCCGGAAACGATGACGTGCCTGAGGAAAGGCAGGTTTCCCAGCAACGGCACGAACGCCGGCAGCAGCGCCTCGGAGACGATCAGCGCGCGCACGCGGCTGTCCTCGAGCATGAACTTGTAATCGGCGGTGGTCAGCAGCGTATTTGCGGTAACCGGCACGATGCCGGCCTTGATCGCACCGAGAAATACGCTGGGGAAGTCGATCGTGTCCAGGTGCGCCAGCATGACCCGGCTTTCCATTTCCAGTCCGAGTCCGGTCAACGCATTGGCGGCGCGATTGACGCGCTCGTCCAGTTCCGCGTACGTGTAGCGGCCGTGGTCGTCGATATAGGCCGTCTTGCGGCCGCGCCCGGCCACAAGATTGCGCTCAACGAGATCGTGCGCCGCGTTGTAGTCGCGCGGAATGGTAATCAGCGGCGGGCTGACGCCGTGGTCAGCCTGGCTCAGTCCTGCCACGCTCTCTCCCCGAATTGTTGTTTGCCGCCATAGTTAAAGAAAATTCAACACCTCAACGCAGATACCGTAAGTGCTGCGCACCTCGGGCATCTGCGTTGAGATGTTCGCACTAAATTTACTAGGCGGATGCTTCCATGCCGCGTTGCGCGCGGCAAAGCGGGATCCAGCCTTCGATCCACTCGGCGGCCTCGTCTTCGGGCAGGCCGGTGGAGGAATCGTTGAACAGCGGCTCACCGATGCGGTGCGCCCCGAGCTCGCCCAGGATGCTGTCAAACTTCTTCGCGGCAAAGCAGAACGTATTGGCGTGCGTGCCATTGTCCCCAAGACCAATCAGTCCGTAGCGCACGCTGGAAAGATCCGGGCGCAGCGCCACCAGGCCCTCGTAGAGTTGCTTGGCGTTGTCCGGCACGTCGCCCTGCCCATAAGTCGACGTGCAAATCAGGAACAGGCCGCCGCCGTCGAACACGCTGGGATCGAGCTCATCCATCAGCAGCGTCGTGATGCGCATGTCCTCACCATCGAGACGTAACTCGATTTCCTGCGCGACCAGTTGCGCAATGCCGGTCTGGGTGCCGACCAGAATGGTGAATTCAAGTGCCACTGCCGCTCTCCCCCGGATAGGTCCGGATTGTATTTCCGTGATTATGTATTATCATGCATACATTGTTCCAATCATGCAATATACTGCATTCTCTTCCCGGAGGGACCGTTCATGGGCGCACGCGATCCGAAGCCGGCCACGGAGCCGGGGGCCGGCAACAGTCAGGATGCCGTATTTCTGGGCAAACTGGGTGAACGGGTGCGCGAATCCCGTATGCGGCGCGGTTTAAGCCGCAAGGCGCTAGCCCACGACTCCGGCGTCTCGGAACGGTATCTTGCAGAAATCGAAGCGGGCCGCGGCAACATTTCCATTTTGCTTCTGCGCCAGGTGGGCAAGACGATGGGACTGCCGCTGACGGAATTGCTGCGCGAGAACGACGACCAGCCGGTCGAACTCGCGCTCATCCAGGAGTTCCTTCTGCGCTTGCCGAAACAAAGGCTGGCGCGCGTGCGCGCACAGTTGATGCGCGAATACGGGGGCCATCCCGAAGAGCGCAGCGGGCGCATTGCCCTGCTCGGCCTGCGCGGCGCGGGCAAATCGACGCTCGGGGAAGCGCTGGCGACCGAACTGAAGCTGCCCTTTATCGAGCTCGACCGGGAAATCGAGCGTGACGCCGGCACCAGCCTGTCGGAGATATTTTTGATGTACGGTCAGCCGGGCTACCGCCGGTACGAATACCGTTGTCTGGAGAGAATCCTGGAAAGCCGGTCGCGTTGTGTGATTGCCACCGGCGGCAGCATCGTTTCCGAACCTGCCACATACGACCTGCTGTTGTCGTCCTGCTTTACCGTCTGGCTCAAGGCCGAGCCCGCGGAACATATGGCACGCGTGGTGGCACAGGGCGACATGCGGCCGATGGCCGGGAATACGCAGGCCATGGACGACCTCAAACGAATTCTTCACAGCCGCGCCGTGCTGTACGGACAGGCCGACGCCGTAGTGGACACGGCCGGACGCAGTGCAAAGCAGAGTCTGAAAGACCTCAGGCGAATCATCTCTGCCTGAAGCAAGGAGAAAATCATGAGCGCAGTCATGGAAAGTGCGGCCTCCGGTTCGCAGCCGCGTGTCGATTATGAAACCCATCCCGGCCGGTATCGTCACTGGAGGCTCGGGTTCGAGGGGCAGTTAGCCACGCTTGCAATGGACGTGAGCGAGGACCAGGGCATCAGGCCCGGCTACAGGCTTAAGCTCAACTCCTACGATCTCGGCGTCGACATCGAACTCTACGATGCGCTCAATCGCATCCGCTTCGAGCATCCCGAAGTGAAGGTCGTCGTGATCACCAGCGCGAAGGAACGCATGTTCTGCTCCGGCGCAAACATCTACATGCTCGGCTTGTCTACTCACGCCTGGAAGGTCAATTTCTGCAAGTTCACCAACGAGACGCGCAACGGCATGGAGGACTCAAGCCGCGACGGCGGCCTGAAATTTCTCGCCGCGGTGAATGGCACTGTCGCCGGCGGCGGCTACGAACTCGCACTGGCCTGCGACGAAATCCTGATGATCGACGATCGTTCCTCGACCGTGAGCCTCCCGGAAGTTCCGCTGCTCGGCGTGCTGCCCGGCACCGGCGGATTGACGCGGCTGACCGACAAGAGAAAGGTGCGTCGCGATCTGGCGGATGTGTTCTGCTCGACATCCGAAGGCGTGCGTGCCGATCGCGCCAGGCAATGGAAACTGGTGGATCAGATCGCGCGGCCGCAGCAGTTTGTCGATCTGGTCAAGGAGCGTACAGCCGCGCTTGCCGCGCAAAGCAGACGTCCCGGCGCAGGCAAGGGCATCGCACTGACGCCGCTGGCACGCGCCATCGACGAGGCCGGCTATCACTATCGACATGTCGATGTCGCGATCGACCGGAAGGCGCGCACGGCAACCTTGTCCGTATCGGCGCCCGCAAAACAGCAGCCGAAGGATATCGCCGGCATTCACGGCATCGGGGCACAGTGGTGGCCGCTGGAGATGGCGCGGGAACTCGACGACGCCATCCTGATGCTGCGCACCAATGATCTGGAAATAGGCACCTGGATACTGAAGACGCGCGGCTCCGCGGACGCGGTGCTGGAGTGCGATACCACGTTGATGAAGCACCGGGACGACTGGTTCGTGCGCGAGACCCTCGGCTTCCTGCGCAGAACGCTGGCGCGGCTCGACGTGTCGTCGCGCACACTGTTCGCCATCGCCGATCAGGGTTCCTGCTTCGCTGGCACACTGGCCGAACTGGCGCTCGCCGCGGATCGCAGTTATATGCTGCAGTTCGAGGAGGCGCAAAGCGATGCGCCTTCGATGGTGCTGTCGGAACTAAATTTCGGCATTGTGCCGATGGTGAACGGGGTGAGCCGCATTGCCAATCGTTTCTGCGGCGAGCCGCAACCGGTCGAAGACGCCCGCGCGAAAATCGGAACTCGCCTCAATGCCGCCGCCGCCGCAAAACTGGGATTGGTCACTTACGCTCCGGATGACATCGATTGGGATGAAGAAGTCCGCATCGCGATTGAAGAACGCACCAGCCTGTCGCCGGACGCGCTGACCGGCATGGAAGCGAATCTGCGTTTCACCGGTGCGGAAACGATGGAAACGCGCATCTTCGGACGACTGACCGCGTGGCAGAACTGGATTTTCAACCGGCCGAACGCGGTCGGCGAACAGGGTGCGCTGAAGGTGTTTGGAACCGGCAGCAAAGCGAAGTTCAATTGGGAACGAGTCTGAAGGTCAACTTCTCAACGCAAAGACGCAAAGGACGCAAAGATCGCAAAGGAAAACAAAGGGAATAAGGAGATTCGTGTGGCGGCCATGCCAAATATCAGAGTTCCATCCATATCGTTCTTCCTTTCCTGCCTTTCTTTGCGTCCTTTGCGCCTTTGCGTTGAGGTTTGGATGTGGGTTTGGATTTGGAGCATGAAATGAGCATCAACTACAGCGAAAGAATTCCGAACAACGTCGACCTGGCGAACGACCGCACGCTGCAGCGCGCGCTCGAGCATTGGCAGCCGAAATTTCTCGATTGGTGGAAGGAGATGGGCCCGCGGGATTCTGCTTCGGCGGAGGTATACCTGCGCACGGCCGTCGGCGTGGACGCGCAGGGGTGGGCGAGCTACGGCGCCGTCAAGATGCCGGATTATCGCTGGGGAATTTTTCTCGCGGATCAGGTGCCCGGGCGCACCATCGGCTTCGGTGACCAATTCGGCGAACCGGTCTGGCAACAGGTCCCGGGGGAGTTGCGTTCGCAGTTCCGCCGCATCATCGTCACGCAGGGCGACACCGAGCCGGCCTCGGTCGAGCAGCAGCACCGCCTCGGCCTGACGTGCCCTTCGCTGTACGACCTGCGCAATTTATTTCAGGTCAACGTCGAGGAAGGCCGCCACCTGTGGGCGATGGTCTATCTGCTGCACGCCCACTTCGGTCGCGATGGCCGCGAGGAGGCGGAAGAACTCTTGTCGCGGCACTCGGGCGACGTCAACAAGCCGCGCATTCTCGGCACCTTCAACGAACCGATCAGCGACTGGTTGTCGTTCTTCATGTTCACGTATTTCACCGATCGCGATGGCAAGTTCCAGTTGAAGAGCCTGGCCGAGTCCGGCTTCGATCCGCTGGCCCGCACCTGCCGCTTCATGCTGACCGAGGAAGCACATCACATGTTCGTCGGCGAAACCGGTGTCGGTCGTGTGGTCAAGCGCTCGCTGGAAGCCATGAAGGAGATCGGCAGCGACGACCCGCAGGCGGTACGCAATCACGGCGCCATCGATCTGCCGACCATCCAGCGCTACATGAATTTCTGGTTTACGTCGTCGCTGGATCTGTTCGGTTCCGAAGTTTCATCCAATGCGGCGAGTTCGTTCGCCAGCGGCATCAAGGGCCGGCCCGACGAAACGCAATACGAGGACCATGTCTGCGCCGACGCGACGTTCGCGCTGGAAACGCCGCAAGGCCAGGAATCGGTCAGCCTGCGCAATGCCATGAATGAAGTGATGCGCCAGTCCTACATCAAGGATTGCGAAATCGGCGTCAAGCGCTGGAACATGCAGATCCGGCGCGCGGGCCATGAATTGCGCCTGTCGCTGCCGAGCCCGCACTTCCGCCGTTCCATCGGCGCCTGGGCCGGCGCGTCGACCGATCCCCTTGGCAAACCGGTCACCCGCGAAGAATACGATCGCCGGATGCCGGAATGGATACCCAGCGAATCCGACCGGGCCTTCGTGCACAGCCTGATGAAGCGCGTCAGCGAACCGGGGAAAATGGCGAGCTGGATCGCGCCGCCGGATCGCGGTATCAACAGCCTGGCGGTCGATTACGAGTACGTCAAACTGAATTGACGGGTGCCCTCAGGCCAGGTCGAACAGCAACACTTCTGCGTGGTCGCCGTTTTCAATGACAACTTTGGATTCGCCGTCCACCTTGAGCGCGTCTCCCGAGCCGAGCGGCTGGCCGTTTATCGTCGCGGTACCGCGTGCAACGTGCACGTACGCCTTGCGTCGCTGAGCTAACGGGTGCGTGACTGTCTCGTCGCCGTCGACGAGCGACGCATACAGTTGCGCATCCTGATGAACCGTGACTGAACCGTCGCGGCCATCGGGCGAGGCGAGCAAACGCAGCTTGCCGCGCTTTTCTTCGGGGGCAAAGAACTTCTGCTCGTAGCTGGGCTTGATGCCGAGTTCATCCGGCTCGATCCAGATCTGCAGGAAATGCACCCCGTTTTTCTGCGAAGGGTTGTACTCGCTGTGGAATACACCCGTACCGGCGCTCATGCGTTGCACGTCGCCGGGACGGATCACCGAACCGGTGCCCATGCTGTCCTTGTGCTCGAGCTCGCCGTCGAGCACATAGCTGATGATCTCCATGTCGCGATGCGGATGCTTGCCGAAACCCTGACCCGGTGCGACGCGGTCTTCGTTGATTACGCGCAATGGTCCGAACCCCATATGTCCGGGATCGTGGTAACCCGCGAACGAGAATGTGTGAAAACTCTTCAGCCAGCCGTGATCGGCATACCCGCGCTCGGCGCTTTTTCTCAAAGCATTCATTTACCTCTCCTGTTTGGCCGTTGCCGCGCATGGCAAGCCGATTTTCAGATGGAACTAATATAAGGGCGGCAGAGCAAATCCGTTAGCGGGAGTTTTTGAATCTCTATTTCGAATTTTTCGAATGTCGTCAGCCGGCATCAATCCAG
>JANMYN010000054.1:0-1917 GCA_031382195.1 Betaproteobacteria bacterium | reverse complement strand
AAAATTCCGACCCGTTGCTATTCGCCTTTTAACCAAGCGGACCTTCGCGGCCTTCGTCCTATGGCCAATAGCGGTCCGTCACCGGATCACCTCATCCGCGCGCAGCAAGATCGACTGCGGAATTGTAATACTGAGCGCCCTTGCGGTGATCCGGTGACGGGCCGCTATTGGCCATAGGACGAAGGCCGCGAAGGTCCGCTTGGTTAAAAGGCGAATAGCAACGGGTCGGAATTTTCCGTTCGGAAATGGTCTGTCCGATCGTGTCTAAACTACTACAGATTACTTGGGGTAACGCTGCCTCACCCTTCACCCTTCATCGTTACTCGTTCACATGTTCGGGTAGTTCGGTCCGCCGCCGCCTTCGGGGGCGACCCAGACGATGTTCTGCGTCGGATCCTTGATATCGCAGGTCTTGCAGTGCACGCAGTTCTGCGCATTGATCTGCAAGCGCGGCCCCGAGGTTTCCTGCACGATCTCGTACACCCCTGCGGGACAGTAACGCTGCTCGGGTGCGTCATAGAGAGCGAGATTGATTTTAACCGGCACGCCCGCATCCTTGAGCGTCAGGTGCACCGGTTGGTCTTCGCCATGGTTGGTGTTCGAAATGAACACCGAAGACAGGCGGTCGAAAGTGACGACACCGTCGGGTTTCGGATAAGCAATCGGCTGGACCTCGGTTTTCTGCTTCAGGGTTTCGTTGTCGGCGTGCTTGTGATGCAGGGTCCACGGCGCCTTGCCGCCGAACACGACCTGGTCGATGCCGACCATGAGCGTGCCGGTGTAGAGGCCCTTGGACATCCACGGCTTGAAATTGCGCGACCGGTGCAATTCATCGTACAGCCAGCTCGAGCGGAATTTTTCGGGATAGTCCGTCAGCTCGTCGCCGCTGCGGCCGGCCGATATGGCGTCGATCAACGCTTCCGCGGCAAGCATGCCCGATTTAATGGCGGCGTGGCTGCCCTTGATGCGCGACGCGTTCAGGAAACCGGCGTCGTCGCCGATGAGCCCGCCCCCCGGAAAGACGAGCTTCGGTAGGGACTGAATGCCGCCTGCCGTGATCGCGCGCGCGCCATAAGAAATGCGCTTGCCCCCCTCGAGAAAGGGACGAATGGCCGGATGCGTCTTGTAGCGCTGGAATTCCTCGTAGGGATTCAGGTACGGATTGGCATAGCCCAGTCCGACCACGAAGCCGATGCACACCAGATTGTCTTCCATGTGATAGAGGAAGGAGCCGCCGTAGGTTTGCGTATCGAGCGGCCAGCCCGCGGTATGGATTACGAGCCCGCTCTGGTGTTTTTCCGGTTGTATTTGCCAGAGTTCCTTCAGCCCGATGCCGTAGACCTGCGGATCACGGCCATTGTCGAGCTTGTACTTCGCCAACAACTGCCGGCCGAGCTGACCGCGACACCCTTCCGCGAAGAACGTGTACTTCGCGTGCAGCTCCATGCCTGGCTGGTGGTTGGGACCCGGTTCGCCGTCCTTGCCGACACCCATGTCTCCGGTTGCCACGCCGATGACCGCGCCGCGGTCGTCGTAGAGCACTTCCGCCGCGGCAAACCCCGGAAAGATTTCGACGCCCAGTGCTTCGGCCTGCTGCGCGAGCCAGCGGCATACGTTGCCCAGACTCACCACGTAGTTGAAGTGATTGCGGAAGAACGCGGGCAGCAGGATGTTCGGCACCTTGAAGGCGCTGCGTTCGCGCAGGAAAAGAAAACGATCTTCGGTCACCGGGGCGTTCAGCGGTGCGTCCATGGCCTGCCAGTCGGGGAAGAGTTCGGCCAGCGCGCGTGGATCCATGACCGCGCCGGACAGAATGTGCGCGCCGACTTCGGAACCCTTTTCGATCACGCAAACCGATGCCTCACTGCCGCGTTCGGCGGCGAGCTGCTTGAGGCGGATCGCGCACGCCAGCCCTGC
>JANMYN010000233.1:0-9842 GCA_031382195.1 Betaproteobacteria bacterium | reverse complement strand
TCCGCACTCGACCTTTACTTTTGTCTTTGACCTTCCTCCGCGTCCTCCGCGTCCTCTGCGGTGAGAGTTGTCCTTTAGCTGGAAACAACATATGAACGAATCGAAACTCAGGGAACAGATCTGCACGTTGGGCAAATCGATGTTCGACCGCGGATTAACGGTTGGCAGTTCCGGCAACCTCAGCGCGCGCACCGGCGACGGCTGGCTGATGACGCCGACAAATTCCTGCCTGGGCCGGCTCGACCCGGCGAAACTATCGAAGGTGGACGCGCAAGCTAACCTGATCTCCGGCGACAAGCAAACCAAGGAGTCTTTTTTGCATCTGTCCATGTACGCGCAGCGGCCGAGCGCAGGCGCGATCGTGCACCTGCATTCCACGCATTCGGTCGCCGTATCCTGCCTTGCCGATGTCGATCCGAAGCAGCCGATCCCGCCGATCACCGCTTATTACGTTATGAAGATCGGAAACCTGGTCTTGTTGCCTTACTATGCGCCGGGGGACATGACACTGGCCAATGCGGTCAAGGAAGTGGCGGGAAAGCACCACGCGATCCTGCTCGCCAACCACGGACCGATCGTGGCGGGCAAGGACCTCGAAAGCGCCGTTTATGCGACGGAGGAACTCGAAGAAACTGCAAAGCTGTATCTGATGCTCCGGGGCAACAGGCTGAAAATACTGACTCCAGAGCAGGTGGCGGAACTGCACCGAAAGTGGCCGCAGTGAGGCAGTGATTGGTGAATAGTGACTGGTGACTGGTAAAAGCAATACCTTGGGAACCGAATAAAATCTTATCAACCTAAACCCTCGCCCCTCGCCCCTCGCCCCTCGCTCCTCGCCCCAGTATATTTCTGAATCCGTCCGCCGGCCGGTTGCGTATCAGTTCGCGCAAGTCGTCCGGTCCGATTGATTTGCTGTAAGGTTTCGGACGGGGCATCGACTGAACGTCGGTGATAGCGAGTTTCCACGCACAATCACCCAATCTACCAAGGAGATTTCATGAACCAGAAACTCATAATCAGCTCGGCGCTGGCCGGCTTGATCGCCCTGGCCTCGGCCGGAACCGCCATGGCAGAGGAAAAAGGCAAGGAAAAATGCTTCGGTATTGCCAAGGCAGGCAAGAACGACTGCGCCAATGCAACCGGCACGCACTCCTGCGCCGGCCAGGCGAGCGTTGACAACGCACCGGCAGAATGGAATTACGTCGCCAAGGGAACTTGCGACAAGCTGGGCGGAAAACTGGCGTTCAAGAAGTAACCCGACAGATCTCCTCCTTTCGCCGGCACGGGCAATGCGAATAGCTCGTGCAGGTGTTTTTCAGGCATGAGCCTGCTCAACGCCAACGGGAGAAATGCCGCAGTTAGCGGCGTCGGCATCGGCCTGCGCGCCAGCCATTATCGCGAGTTCCTCGATGCGAGGCCGCAGGTCGACTGGCTCGAAGTCCACAGCGAAAATTATTTCGGCGACGGCGGTTACGACCTCCACGTACTCGAGCACGTGCGCACGCACTACCCCGTGAGCCTGCATGGCGTGGCTTTGTCGCTTGGATCGGCCGACGGCGTGCGTGCGGCGCATCTCGCAAAACTAAAGCGCCTGGTCGATCGCATCGAGCCGGCGCTGGTCTCGGAGCATCTTTGCTGGGCCGCACTGGGCCCGCGCCATTTCAACGATCTGCTGCCGATGCCTTACACGCGCGAAGCGCTGGAGCAAGTCGTTTCGCAGGTCATGCGCGTGCAGGAAATCTTGCGCCGGCGGATTCTCATCGAGAACGTGTCGAGTTACCTGCAATTCCGGGCATCCGAAATGTCCGAGTTCGACTTCCTTGCCGAGCTCGCGACGCGTAGCGGATGCGCCATCCTGCTCGACGTCAACAATGTGTTCGTCAATTCCGTCAACCATGGATTCGATCCCGGACGGGCCTTGCTTGCGATCCCCAAGGAAGCGGTCGGCGAGATTCACCTGGCCGGGCATTCCGCCGCGGGGGAGCTGCTGATAGACGACCATGGCTCTCGCGTGGCGCCGCAGGTCTGGGGTTTGTACTCGACGGCATGTCGCCGGTTCGGCCCGGTACCGACGCTGATCGAATGGGACACGGCGATTCCTCCGCTTAACGTGCTGCTCGATGAAGCGGCCATGGCAACGCGTGTCTCGCAGGCCGCCTATGCGTGAACTTGCCACACTCCAGAAGCAATGCGCAGCCGGGCTGGACGCAACGGTCTGCGAGGCGCACGCGCTGGAATTATTTGCTGGCGAGACGCAGCGGGTGAGGCAAGGGTTTGGGATCTATCGTGGCAACACCAGGGCCAACACCGCCAAAGCCCTTGGTGCCGCCTATCCCGTCATTGAGAAAATTGTCGGTGGGGAATATTTCTCGGGCCTGGTGTCGGCATACCATTCGCGCTTTCCGTCGGTTAACGGCGACCTCAATGAATACGGCGAATCTCTCGCCGCGTTCCTTGCCGATTTTCCGCCTGCAAACGAAATTCCTTACCTGGCGGATGTGGCGCATCTCGAATGGCGGGTACACCGCGCTCACTACGCCGCGGATCCTGAGCCCTTTGATCCGGCACGACTGGCGGCAGTGTCGCCTGAGCAGCAACTGCAGTTGCGTCCGCTGCTGCACCCGGCCTGTCACATATTGCATTCCGCCTATCCGATTGCCCGCATATGGGAAGTCCACCAGGACGCATTCGGCGGCGAGTTCGAAGTGGAAATGCCGGGTAGTCCGACCCATGCTCTGGTCTATCGGCCGCGGTTCAAGGTCGAAGTCGCGCAGTTAAGCGATGCCGAAGCGGCATTTCTCGGCGCGGCCCTCGATGCACAAACGTTGGACATGGCGTTGGCGGCCGCACAGCTGTGCAATGCCTCATTCGATCTCGGTCGCTCACTGGGTGAGTGGATCGAGTCATCGGTCGTCGTCGACTTCAAACTCAAGGGAGAATAAACGTGTCTCTGATCGAAAAGGCGTTGCCACCTCTTACCGCTGGCCGGAATGCTTTGATCGCCCTGAGCAACGTCCTTGATCTCGGTATCAGGCTTTATATCGCCAAAGTGTTTTTTCTTTCCGGCCTGACCAAGATCCGCGACTGGGAAACGACTGTCACGCTGTTCCAGGAGGAATATCACGTTCCCCTGCTGCCGCCGGAACTCGCCGCATTCATGGGCACGGCGGGAGAACTCGTACTTCCGGTATTCCTGGCCCTCGCCCCTAGCCACCAGCACCGCTAGCTCCAAGCCCGGCCCGGCCGCATAATGGCCGGACAAAGAATGCTTCTAAAATCTTTTGGGGGGAGGAGCAGGATGACGCGGTTCGGGGCAGTCCTCGCACTTGCGCTATGGTCGGCACCTTTGCTCGCCGATACGCCTGAACAGATCCTGGAGCGTTACGCCGAGCTGGCGCTACAGGAAGATCCGGCCTTCGCCGGTTTTTCCACCGAGCACGGCCACGAACTGTATTTTCAAAAACGGGTGCTGCCGGTTGTGGGCGCGATCAACTGCGCTTCCTGCCACATGGCCGATCCCCGCGAAGAGATTATCGCGCACAGATCCAAGGTACTGTGCCGCCAGTGCCACGTCATCAACGACGCCGAGCATCCCCATCCGAAGGACGCCAAGCTGCGCAAGATTCTGCCGCTCGCGCCGTCCGCGAATCCCAAACGACTGACCAGTTTCGAGCACGTCGAAGAATTCCTGAAGCCTAACTGCGAAATGGTGATCGGGCGTGAGTGCACCACGCAGGAGAAGGGCGATCTCATCGCCTGGCTGATTTCGGTAAAGTAATTCAGCGCTGGTCAGCGTTCGTCCGAACCTGCATGGCTATACTGACGGCAGGCGTACGCGGGCAAATGGAGGCATTCTTATCCTGAGGAATAGTCATGACAGATCGTCTCGCCATCTACCCCAGCCTTAAAGGCCAAGCGGTTTTCGTCACCGGCGGCGGATCGGGGATTGGCGCATCGATCGTGGAAGGATTCGTGCGGCAGGGGGCAAGAGTCGGGTTCGTCGATATCGACGAAGCGGCGAGTAATACGCTCGTCCAGAAACTCAAAGGCACCGGACCGGCTCCGCGCTTTATCCGTTGCGATGTTCGCGACATCGATCTATTGCGTGCGGCAATCAAGACGGCGCAGTCCGAATTTGGCGACATCGGCATCCTGGTGAACAACGCCGCCCGCGACGACCGCCATTCCATCGAGAGCGTGACCGTCGATTTCTGGGATGAGCGCATCGCGGTCAACCTGCGCCATCAATTCTTCGCGTCGCAGGCCGTGATCGACCAGATGAAGCGCCTGGGCGGCGGATCGATCATCAACTTCGGTTCGATTTCCTGGATGACGGCAACCGGCGGCATGCCTGCCTACACTACCAGCAAGGCCGCGGTCCATGGCCTGACGCGCGGACTGGCGCGCGACCTCGGGCCGTTCAATATCCGCGCAAATACAGTTTCACCCGGCTGGGTCATGACCGAGCGCCAGAAAGAACTCTGGGTGACGCCGGAAGGCGAGAAGCAGATGGACGCGGTCCAATGCCTGAAAGGCCGGTTGCAGGCCGAAGACCTTGCCAACATGGTGTTGTTTCTTGCGTCCGATGACGCGAAAATGATCACGTCGCAGAACTTCGTGGTGGATGCGGGATGGGTGTAAGGAAGGGGCGAGGGGAAAAACTGAGCCCCCCGGCGGTCAGGCATGAGGCCCGAGAAAATGTACGTGATGCCATTGATCTTTACTCGCTCCTCGGCCCTCGTCCCTCGTCCCTAAAGAGAAGGTCAACGTCGTGACCGAAACCATTCCCCGCTGTGTCTGGTCCGCCGGTGCGCTGCTCGGCGAGGGGCCAATGTGGTCGGCT
This sequence comes from Betaproteobacteria bacterium, assembly GCA_031382195.1. Taxonomy (GTDB): domain Bacteria; phylum Pseudomonadota; class Gammaproteobacteria; order Burkholderiales; family JACQAP01; genus JACQAP01. The sequence goes on along the minus strand of JANMYN010000233.1, from coordinate 4,999 downwards.
CGCGATAACGCGGTGTACTGGGTCGACATCAAGGGTCAGTTTCTGCATCGTCTTTCACTGGTGGACGAGTCGAAAAAAAGCTGGCCGATGCCCGAACGCATCGGCTGGGTCGTCGAACGCAGCAATCAACCGGGCTTCGTTGCCGGGCTCAAGTCGGGCTTCGTGTTCCTCACGATCGATCCGGTCACGATCAAACCGATCGGTAATCCCGATGGCATGACCATCGATGCGCAGGATCATTTGTGGGTCGCGCACTGGGGCGGCTCGCGCGTGAGCCGCTTCCGGCCAGACGGCAGTTTCGATCGGGCGATCAAGCTGCCCGCATCGCAAATCACCAGTTACGTATTCGCAGGCGACAAGCTCGACCACCTGTTCGTAACGTCGGCCGCCATCGGCTTGAGCCAGGAACAACGCGCCGCCGAGCCGTTGGCCGGATCGTTGTTCGAGGTCGATCCCGGCTGCACCGGGTTGCCGACGCGACAATTCGCCGGTTAATTGCCGAAATCGGGTTCGAAGCGGCAGCGGCCCGTGTAGGTCGCGCCAGGCGACAATATCGTGCCGCCGATCTGCGCGGAGTCGAGGTGCCCGAGGTTGAGCCAGTCCACGGTATTGCTGACCGGCTCGACACAGACGAAATCGCGCGAGGGCGGGGTGAAGACCACCAGGAAAGACAACGGCGATTCGGCGCTCATGCGCAAACGCCGGCCTGTCTCCGGCCAGCGGATTCTGGCTACGTGCTTCCAGCCGATGAAGACGTTGTCGAGCGTGACTGACGCGACCTTCAAGTCGCGCGCGAGCGACTCAACAGTCTCGTCGCGGGTAAGCCGGACCGGCATGTCGTTTTCCGTTTCCCACATCTGCGCGACCTCCGCGTGCAACGTCATGCCGGGGGTGTAGGGAAAGTAGGGGTGGTGGCCGATACCCAGCGGCATCGCCAGCGAGTCCGTATTGCTGACAAGCAGTTCAACCTCGAGGCTGCGCGGTGTCAGCACGAAGTGCTGCTCGGCACGATAGGCGAACGGCCAGTCGCCGCGTTCGTGTTCCAGCACGATGCTCGCGGAAGCGGCATCGTGGCCGGTAATTCTCCAGGGCAGCTGCCAGCCGTTGCCGTGGATGGCGTGGGGCGAGCTGCCGAAATTGCGCGCCAGCGAAATTTGACGTCCGGCGAAAACGAAGCGTCCGTCGCGCACGCGGCCGTTGAACGGCACCAGCGGAAAGCTCGCCATCATCAGGGGATTGGCCTCGGCGAGTGCCTCGGGGCTGGCGGGGCGCATCCACTCGACGATCTGGTTTTTTTCCTTGCTGTAGAAGCGCGCAATGGAGCCGCCGATTGCGGGCGCGATGTCCAGGTGCAGGGCTCCCGCGGAGATGCTGATGACCGGATTTTTTTTCATGCCGGCCTCATCGGCAGCCGATAGAAGCGAATCGCATTGTCGTTCATGACCGCCATTTGATCCGCCGCGGAATGCGGCGCCATGAGTTGCTTCGCCGCCGCCAGCCAGCCGGGGTAATCCGCATTGAGCAGCATGACCGGCCAGTCGCTACCCCAGACGATGCGCTCGACGCCGAAACATTCAACCAGGTGTTCCACATAGCGAAGCAGGTCATCGGGGCTCCACCCCGGACGAGCCTCTGTCACGAGACCGGAAAGCTTGCAGTATGCCGTCGTTTCGCGCGCAATGCGGCGCATGTCGTCGGCCCAGGGTTGCCACGTTGCGCCTGCGATATCCGGTTTGGCGCAATGATCAATGATTGCACGCAGGTCCGGATGGCGCGAGAGCAGCGTGAGAACGGCCTTGAGATGCGGGGGGCGCACCAGCAAATCAAATGACAGGTCGTGCTCGATTACGGCACGCAATGCTGGTGCAAGCCTGGGCTGGAGAACCCACTCGACGTCGGCGATTTCCTGCAGCATCGGTCGGATGCTGCGCAGCAGCCGATCCTGCGCCAGGTCGTGTAATGCGTCGGGTGCGTTGGCCGCCATTATGTCGATCCAGCCGACCACGCCCTTGATCAAACCTCCGCTCGCGCGCGCCTGGTCGAGCAGCCAGCGCGTCTCGGCCACGGTCTGTGCCGCTTGCACGACGATGCTGCCGGCGATGCCGTTTGCGGTCGCGACTGTGCGATAGTCCTCAACGAGATAATCCCGCTCGATCGGCGCCACGGCGGGATTGCGGCGCTCGCCGATCCAGCCGTAGTCGGCACGCGACAGTTTCCACAGATGATGATGGGCATCGATCATGGCTTGTTAGCAATCATGGCGTCGGCGCCGTGGCGTCCATCAGCTCCGCCGATTTGAGTTCGCGCCAGAATTCGGCGGAAATCGGGATGCGCAGCATGCGCAGATTCTCGCTCAATTCGGCCGCGTTGCTGATGCCGGGGATGACGCTGGCCACGCTCGGATGATGCAGCGGGAACTGCAGGGCGGCGGCCTTCAGCGGCACGCCATGGGCGGCGCAGATTTTTTCGATCGCGGCGACTTTCGTCAGCACTTGCGCCGTTGCCGGCGCGTAGTTGAACCACGCATCCTTCACCGCTCCGCTGGCGAGGATGCCGGAATTGTACGGCCCACCGAGAATAATGCCGATGCCGCGCTTCTTGCACAGGGGCAAGAAGGACTTCAGCGATTCCTGTTCGAGCAGGGTGTAGCGGCCCGCCAGCAGGAAGCAATCGAAGTCGCCCGCCTCGGCGAACGCCTGACACGCTTCCCACTCGTTCAGTCCGCAGCCTATCGCCTTGATCACGCCTTGTTCCCGCAGCGACAGCACGGCCATGTAGGCACCCGCCATCGCTTCTTTAAACACGTCCGGAAATCGTTCGCCCTGGTTGCGGCGATCCACGTCATGGATCATCAGGATATCGATGCGGTCGGTGCCGAGGCGGTTCAGGCTGTCCTCGAATGAACGCATGGCGCCGTCGTAACTGTAGTCGTTGAAACGGGCGAACGCGGTAATGTCGCGAAACAAACCGGCCTCGGTGGGCTTGCCGAAGGCCGGCCGCAGCCGCCAGCCGACCTTCGAGGACACGATGACGGTCGGGTCGGCGAACATGCGCAGGCCGCTGCCCGTGCGCAATTCAGACAAGCCGTGTCCGTACAGCGGCGCGGTGTCGTAGTAGCGAATCCCGGCGGCGTAAGCGGCGGACAGGGTGTCGATCACGCTGTGCTCGGACATGGCGACATACATGTTGCCAAGGCCGGTGCCGCCGAATCCCAGTACCGAGAGTGCAAGTTTCGAGCGGCCCAGCGTTTTGCGATCCAGCGCCATGCGTTTCCTCCGACAGCCAATGCCGGAGGATGTTAGCACGCAGGGTTGCGCGTCCCTACGCCGTTTTTTTGCAGCGCAACCCGAAAATGCGCTTGCTCCGGAGCGGGCAACTGGGCGATGCTAGCCGGCGTACTCAGAGCAACAAGAACTGGAAGGGCTGTTGCAATGCTGAAGAATATCGATCCGCTGTTGTCGCCGGAATTGCTGTCCGCCTTGCGGGCGATGGGGCATGGCGACGAACTGGCGATCGTCGATGCGAACTTTCCCGCAATGTCGAGCGGCCGGCCGGTGATCCGCGCCGACGGTTCGCCGGTGACGGCCGTGGCCGCCGCCGTGCTTTCCCTCATGCCGCTGGACGAGTTCGTGCCGTGCGCGGCCTTCCACATGCAGGTGGTGGACAACCCGAACGGCCAGATGCCGATTTTCGACGAGTTCCGTTCGCTGTTGCGCAAACACGAACCGAAGGTGGCGAAGCTTGAAGGCATCGAGCGCTTTGCGTTCTACGAGCGGGTAAGGAAATGCTTCGCGGTGGTCGCCACCGGCGAGCGCCGCCTCTACGGCAACCTGATCCTGAAAAAAGGCATCGTCCGGCCCGACTGAGAGGACAACCGTGCGCCTGTTCGAACTGCGAGGGATTTCCAAGAATTTCGGCGCCATCCAGGCGCTGACCAAAGTCGACCTGAAGATCGAGGCCGGCGAGGTGCTCGGCCTGATGGGCGACAACGGCGCCGGCAAATCAACGCTGATCAAGATCATGGCCGGCAACTTCCTGGCTTCGAGCGGGGAGATCTGGCTCAAGGGCGCGAAAGTCGCATTCCACAACCCGGTCGACGCACGCAGGAAAGGCATCGAAGTTGTTTACCAGGACCTGGCGCTATGCGACAACCTCACCGCGGCGGAGAACGTTTTCCTCGGTCGCGAGGCCAAGCGCAAGATCGGCCCGTTCAACTTCATCGACTACCCGACCATGTACCGCGAAGCTGCCCGGCACTTCGCCGAGCTGAAATCGGAGACGCGTCCGCGCGATCTGGTCAAACAGATGTCCGGCGGCCAGCGCCAAGCCGTGGCGATCGCGCGCACGCGGCTGTCGAATCCGGACATCGTGCTGATGGACGAGCCGACCGCGGCGATCAGCGTGCGCCAGGTCGCCGAGGTGCTGGATCTGATACGACGATTGCGCGACCAGAATGTCGCCGTAATCCTGATCAGCCACCGCATGCCGGACGTGTTCGCCGTGTGCGACCACGTCTCGGTAATGCGCCGCGGCCAGGTCGTCGCCGACAAGCCGATCAAGGAGACTTCCCCTGAGGAAGTCACCGGCCTGATCACCGGCGCCATCGAAACCGCCTGACGACAGGGACACAGATGAGTGCCTCGCCGGAAGAAATCGCGCAGAACAAGGAAACCGGTCTGCTGCGGCAGATAGTAGGTAGCCAGCCGTTCTGGGTGACGATCGCGCTTGCGCTCATCTGCGTGGTGATGTCGCAGGAATCGAACGTGTTCTTTACCGACGATAATTTCTTCAACGTGACGCGCAACTTCGCTTTCATCGGCATTATCGCGATGGGCATGACCGCCGTCATTATCACTGGCGGCATCGACCTGTCTGTCGGCTCGATCGTCGGCCTGTCCGGGATCGTAACTGGGATGGTGCTCAATGCCGGGCATTCGATTTGGGCCGGGATCGTTGCGGGCCTGCTGACTGCGCTGGCCTGCGGACTGGTCAACGGCAT
>JANMYN010000865.1:0-10389 GCA_031382195.1 Betaproteobacteria bacterium | reverse complement strand
GGCGCATTGGGAATCGCTGGTGCGCGCGCGCGCGATAGAAAACCTGGCGTACGTGCTGGCACCGGCGCAGGGTGGCTATCACCTGAGCGGGCGCGAAACCCACGGCGACTCGATGGTGGTGGACCCCTGGGGCACGGTACTTGATCGTTTGCCGCGCGGTTCGGGCGTAGTGGTCGCCTCGGTCAATCCCGCTTACCAGGCAAGCCTGCGCAAGAGCCTGCCGGCGCTGACCCACAGGGTGATACATAAAATCTGAAATGCCGTGACGACGTGACGATCGTGACCGCGTGACTGGTAATAGGGGGCGTTAGCCCCAAGATACGATAGTCACGACGGTCACGGCAGTAATAAACAACGAGGAGTGAACTTGCCTAACGATCCGAACAACACCCACGAGCTGTTATTCGCCACGGCGGACCGCACGCTGCTCGCACCCTACGGCCTCGACGCCGGCGGGATCGAGCGCGTATTCGGCCAGATCATGACGCACAGCGTCGACTACGCCGATCTGTATTTCCAGTACTCGCGCTCCGAGGGCTGGAGCCTGGAAGAAGGGATGGTCAAGTCCGGCAGTTTCAACATCGACCAGGGCGTCGGGGTGCGCGCGGTCAGCGGCGAGAAAACCGCTTTTGCCTACTCGGACGACATCAGTCTTCCGGCACTGGAATCTGCGGCGCGGGCGACCCGTTCGATCGCGCGCCGCGGCGAACAGGGCGCGACGCAAGTCGCGATCAGGACCCGTGGCCGGGAACTGTATGTTCCCCAGGACCCGCTGGCGAGCCTCGCAGATGGCGACAAGGTGAAGCTGCTGGAAAAGCTGGAACGCTACGCGCGTGAAATCGATCCGCGCATTTCGCAGGTCATGGCTTCGCTGGCGGGTGAATACGAAGTCGTCCTGATTGCACGTTCCGACGGCATGCTGGCCGCGGACGTGCGCCCGCTTGTCAGGCTGTCGCTGCAGGTCATCGTCGAACACGACGGCCGCCGTGAACAAGGAAGCGCGGGCGGCGGTGGACGGTTCGACTACGCCTATTTCACCGACGACGTCTTGCGCGACTATGCAGCCAAAGCCGTACACCAGGCGGTGACCAACCTTTCGGCGCGGCCGGCACCGGCCGGGACCATGACCGTGGTACTGGGGCCGGGCTGGCCCGGCATCTTGCTGCACGAAGCCATCGGCCATGGACTCGAAGGCGATTTCAATCGCAAGGGCAGTTCCGCTTTTTCCGGGCGCCTCGGCCAGCGTGTGGCAGCACCGGGTGTGACGGTGGTTGACGACGGCACGATCTCCAGGCGCCGCGGCTCGTTGAACGTGGACGACGAGGGCAATCCGACGCAGCGCAATGTGCTCATCGACGATGGCATCCTCAGGGGATACATCCAGGACACGCTGAACGCGCGCCTGATGGGCATGGCGCCCACCGGCAACGGACGGCGTGAGTCTTACGCCCATGTGCCGATGCCGCGCATGACCAACACTTACATGCTCAATGGTGACAAGGACCCCGCCGAGATCATCGGTTCCGTCAAAAATGGATTATTCGCCGCGAATTTCGGCGGTGGCCAGGTCGACATCGTCAGCGGTAAATTCGTGTTCTCTGCCGCCGAGGCCTACATGATCGAGAACGGCAAGATCACCTATCCGGTCAAGGGCGCCACGCTCATCGGCAATGGGCCGGATGCGCTGACGCATGTGTCCATGATTGGCAACGACATGAATCTCGACCCGGGAGTCGGCACCTGCGGCAAGGAAGGCCAGAGCGTGCCGGTCGGTGTCGGCCAGCCGACCTTGCGCATTGACGGCCTCACGGTCGGGGGAACGGCCTGAAAGGCCGTGAATATCGAGAATGCCGTGAATATCGACTTTATGCCTTAGTCACGACTTAGCGATCGCGGTATTTTTACTGTAGTTCTTGCGATATTCACGACCTTCACGGTATTCACGGCCTTCACGATGATCTTAATTCTTTCCGACAACACCGATCCGCAAAGCCCGGAATACCTGCAGTTGATGGAATTGCTGGAGCGGCTGCCAAACATCAAGACGCGGGCGCACCGGATTCAGGGCACCGAGCGTTCGGTGACCGAGATTTACCTGCTCGGCGATACCAAGGCGCTCGCCATCGACGATATGAAAAGCCTGCCGTGCGTCGAACGCGTGATCCGCGTTTCCGAAGAGTTTCGCGTGCTCGGGCGCCACAAGGAGGATAGCCGGCCGACGCATTTCGACTATCAGGGCCTGCGCTTCGGCCAGGACACCCTGCATATCTTCGCCGGGCTTTGTGCGGTGGATACCCGCGAGCACGTGGATATCATGATGCGAGCGCTCAAGGACAACGCTCAGCAGTGCACCCGCATGGGCGCCTACAAGCCGCGCACCAGCCCGTATACCTTCCAGGGTCACGGCAAATCCTGCCTGCCTTTCGTATTCGAGCTGGCCGGAAAACATGGCATCCGCGTCATCGCGATGGAGGTCACCCACGAATCGCACGTAGAGGAAATCCGGCAGGCGTTGCGCGAAACCGGTAATCCGACCGGAGTCATGCTGCAGATCGGCACGCGCAACACACAGAACTTCGAGTTATTGAAAATCGTCGGCCGGCAGAAGGAATTTCCGGTGCTGATCAAGCGCGGGTTCGGCATTACGCTCGACGAGTCCCTGAATGCGGCGGAGTATCTCGCCAGCGAAGGCAACCACCGCGTGGTGTTCGGGTTGCGGGGCATGAAGACCAACCTTGGCGATCCCCATCGAAATTTCGTGGATTTCGCCCAAGTTCCGGCGGTCAGGCGTCTGACCCGCATGCCGGTCTGCATCGACCCCAGCCATTCTGTCGGCTCACGCATGGCCGGGCCGGACGGCATTCTCGATGTCATGCATGTCACCGCCCAAGGCGTGCTGGCCGGCGCCAACATGGTGCTGGTGGATTTCCATCCCAACCCGTCCAAGGCGCTGGTCGACGGGCCGCAGGCGTTGCGTCTGGACGAGCTGCCGTTGTTCATCGAAGACGTTGCCATTGCCCGCGACGCCTATCTCAAGCGCGCCGAACTGGCCCGTCGTCAGTTTCGCACGACGATCCCAGGCTAAGCCGGCCCGCCGCGCTTTACCGGCTGCGCCCGCTCCAGCATAATGACTTGTCATTCCAGCCTTATGGGCTGCCAGGCCGTTGCGGGAGGGTGACGGCCGGATAACATCAGAGACTCGCCTCGTGCACATGGCTGATTCCGATCTGCAGGCGCCGCAGAACGCACTTCTGCACACGCTCGAACATCTGGGCGAGGGCACCGCGCTCGCGCAGCAGATCTTCGACATGATCGGACATTCCAAATTCTTTGCCGATTTCACGCGCGAGGATGTGCAGCAGCTGACTGCTTTCATGCAGATCTACCGTGCCGAAGCCACGCAGATGATGATCCGCGAGGGCGACGTAGACGACTACATGCTGCTGATCATCCAGGGACGGGTGGATATCGTGAAAATCGATTCGCACGGCAACCTGCAGCCGATGACCACGGTCGGTCCCGGAGCCACCCTGGGCGAGATGTCGATGATCGACGGCGAACCGCGCTTCGCTACCTGCATCGCGCTGGAGCCGACTACCTTCGCCGTGCTGTCGCGAGACAGCATGGTCCAGATCATCCTTGAAGAACCGGGTCTCGGTGCCAAAGTGCTGGTCAAGCTCGTCACCCTGCTGTCACAGCGTCTGCGCCAGACCAGTTCCAATCTGCTCCAATACATGGAGCGCTGAAACGCGCGCCTGCCCTGGTGTGACGTTCCCGTGCGCACCGCTCTTCGTTTCCTGTTTCCCGCATTCCTTGTGTCCGTCGCCATGCCGGCGTCGGCGCTGACGGTCGTCGACGATCTCGGCGACGTGTTACGCGTCGACCGGCCGGCCCAGCGCGTGATCTCGCTGTCCCCGCACCTCACCGAGCTGATGTATTCGATCGGTGCCGGGGATCGTCTTGCGGGCGTCGTGCGCGGCAGCGATTTTCCCGCCGAGGCAGCCGCCTTAACGCAGATCGGCGATGCTTCGGGGCTTGATTTCGAGTCGCTGCTGCACGCGCGCCCGGATCTCGTGCTGGCCTGGGGCGGGGGCAACAGGTCAGTGGATCTTGCGCGATTGCGCGCCCTCGGGCTGCACGTGCTGGTGCTCGAACCGAAGGGGCCCGAAGACATTGCGCGACATCTGCGCCTGCTGGGCGATGTGACAGGCCTGATCGAACGGGCGCATGCCGTTGCGCGGGAATTCGAAAGGCGCGTCCGTGCGCTGCGGGACCGCTACACCGGAAGCGCCAATGTCCGCGTCCTGTTCGAGATCTGGCACCGCCCGTTGTTCACAGTCAACGGCGAGCACATCATCAGCAAGATGCTCCGGTTATGTGCGGCGCGAAATGTTTTCGAAGATCTGCCGCGCCTGGCGGGCGAGGTTTCGATGGAGCAAGTGCTGGTCCTGGATCCGGATGCCATCGTCGTGGGCTCCGAAGCCGAGGATGCGGGAGTAGAAAACTGGACGCAATTTTCCTATCTGAAAGCCGTGCGCGGCGGCAATGTGTTCACCATCTCCGCAGACCTGATTGCCCGGCCCACGCCCCGCATCGTCGACGCAGCGGAACGCGTCTGCGCCGGACTGGACAGGGCCCGACACTGAAAATCGGGTCCGGGATGGTCATGTCTTGACACATTCGCCGGCGTACAGCACCGGGCCCGTTGGCAGCCCGGTCGGCGATCCACCAGCCGGCTCAACGCTCATCGCGAGCCCCTGCGCGGCGTCGAGTTTTGCGGCCAGCGCTTCCAGAATTTTCACGACCTGGGTTTCGTGGGTGGTGATCAATCCAAGCGAGACCGGTTTCTGATCGCCGCCCGGCAGCAGCCACAATTCCCATGCCGTATTCGGCGCCATCTCGGCGTGGCCCATCACGCGGATACGCAGCGCGCGGCCGCCGCGTTGTCCAGGTTGCCAGCTCGCGGCCATCGCCGGTTTATTGGTGGCAAGGTCCTTCATGACGACCACCATCCTGCCGGCGTTTAACGGTGCTTCCGGTTTCGGCGCCGCGATGAAGACGATGAGCGCCAGGGCGAGCAGTGCGGACGCGAACGAGGATACGCGCCAGAACGACAGGTTTTGCCAGAATCCGGACCGAACCACCCCCCCGATTTTGATGCGTACCTTAATCGCCTGCCAGACACGCGCCGGCGGTTCGATCGCCGGCAGTGCGTCGGCGAGCGGCGCGAGGCGGTTCTCCCATTGCGCCACCGCCCGGCGCAATTGCGGATTACTGCGCAAATGGATTTCGAAACGCCGGCGCGCGCGCGCGGACATGGTGCCGAGCACAAACTCGGCGGCCAGCTTGTCGCGCAGCGTCTCGTCGGCGAATCTCATTGCAATCTTCCAGTCATGGCCTTGTTCGAATATCCATTCGTCTCATCTGCCCAAGTCGTCCAGGCAACCTTTCAGGCGGTCAAGCCCGCGGCGAATCCAGGTCTTGACCGTACCCAGGGGTTTACGCATCTGTACCGCCAGTTCTCCATGGGACAAACCGTAGAAGAAGGCGAGCGTGATGCTGCGCTGCTGTTCTTCGGTCAGCCCTTTCATGCATTCGGCCAGCGCACCGGCGTCCAGCGACTGGCGCAGCAATTCTTCCGGGCCCGGGGATTCGTCGGGCACGGAGGCCATCAGTTCTTCATGCTCTTCGTCGATCTCGACTTCGCGCGGCCGCCGCAGCCAGTCGAGCGCCCGGTTACGCACGATCGCCGTCATCCAGGTCATCGGCGCGCTTTTCGTCGAGTTATAGCCCGCCGCATGGTTCCAGATGTTGACGAAGGCCTCTTGCAGGACTTCTTCCGCCCAGTCCCTGCGACGAGTTATACGTACGGCAACGGCAAACAGTTTCGCCGAGCTGAACTGATAAAGGGTCGTAAAGGCGCGCTGGTCGCGCAACGCGCAGCGCGCCAGGAGGTCGGAAAGCTCTTCGGGAGCAGGGGCTTCAGGCAGATTCACTGCGATTCTTGCCTTTTTGCCAGTAGACGTCGGCGATACCGGCCTCGCGGTTGAGAACCCGGCAGAGCACGAATAGCAGATCGGAAAGCCGGTTCAAATAGCGTTGCAGCGACGGCGACAACGGCTCCGCGGTACTCAGGGTCACGACCCTGCGTTCCGCCCGCCGGCACACTGCGCGCGCAACGTGGCAGAGCGCGGCGCCACGCGATCCGCCCGGAAGGATGAATTCCTTGAGCGGCGCCAGCGCCGCATTGTGGCGGTCGAGCTCGTTCTCGAGCCGCGTCACGTGCTCCGGTCCGACACTGGTGTAGCCCGGGATGCTCAGTTCTCCGCCGAGGTCGAACAGGTCGTGCTGGACTGCGTGCAAGCCCTCGCGCACGTCCTCGGGAACCGGTTCGGCCAACAGCACGCCAAGCGCACTGTTCAGCTCATCGACCGCGCCGATGGCCTCGATGCGCAGGCTGTCCTTCGCCACGCGCGAACCGTCGCCCAGGCCGGTGCTGCCGGCGTCCCCGGTGCGTGTGTAGATTTTGCTGAGGCGGTTAGCCATTCAAGCACTTACCCATTGAGATCAATCGATTTCGTCGCACGTTGCATTCTATAGCAACTGTAAATCTCACCACAGCAACTGAAAATCTCACCCCGAAGGCACGAAGAACACGAAGACTCTCGAAGAAAGGCCAAACCGAATTTTGTATTTCTTTGTGTTACTTCGAGTTCTAAAAGCGTACTCCACGCTATCGCGAGGGTATTCGTGCCTTAAGGTGAAACACTTACGGCCTAAGCTGTCGTGGTGAGTCTTGAGGTTTACTCCGCGTCCTTGCGCTCAGCGCCGTCGTGGAAACAAATCGCGATTCAGATCGACAATGTCTGCCAGATCGGATATCGATTTTCATGGCTCAAGGCCGTGACGGCGCCACCCCTTTAGCGTTGTGGCAACGCTGTGGAGCGCGGATCGCCGCCGAGATCCTGCAATTCGAGTTGCAGGTAGCGATGCAATGCATTCTGCCGGTGCGTAGTGGCGTACATCGCCCATTCGCGGTAGGCGGGAAGGATCGCGTTTTCCACCGATTCCAGCAGGCTGGAGCTTTCGGCATAAAGCGATTTGACGATCTGGTCGAGCGCATGCAGATACGCGGCTGTTACGGCAATCGCTCCTGGCCCCGATACCGGGCCGTGGCCCGGTACGACGCGCGCCGGTTTTAATTCTTCCAGCCGATGCAGCGCGCGCTGCCAGCCTTCGAAGTCGCAGTCGCGGATATCGGGAATACGGCCAATGGAAACCATCCCGCCCGCGAACAGTACACCGCTGTCCGGGTCGAACACGGCGAGATCGCCCGGAGTGCTGGCCCAGCCCAGGTACATCAGCTTCAACCGGCGGCCGCCGGCATCGATCGTCGTCGTGGCGTCGATCTCGCGTTGGGGTGCGACAAGCCGTGTACCTTCGAGTTCTTCGCCCAACGCCGGCTTGAGATTTTTCAGGCAATGCTCGCATCGCGCCTTCATCAGCTTGGTTGTTTCCCGGTGGGCGAGGATGGGGATGCCGCGCTCGGCAAATGCGGCGCTGCCGAACAGGAATTCCTGCACCGCGTGCGTGACGATCACCAGCTTCACGGGCTTGTCGGTAACGCGCGCGATCGCTTCCAGCATGCGGCGGCCATGGCGATAAGAGGTGCCGGTATCGACGACGACCACGCCCGTGGCACCGACGATGAAACCGCTGTTGCCGACGAAGCCGCGATTCGCCGCCGAGATTTCCGCGGCTTGGCCGATGAAGGCAAAAACGCCGTCGGCCACCTTCTCCGGCTGGAGTGCGTCCTGGGCAGACAGCGCGACCGGCACCATCGCGACAACGGTGATTGCGAAACCAAGCGCGCGCATCAGAAACAAGAGCATCGCCCGTACCCTAAACGAGGCGGGGGGCGGCCGCAAGTCGGACTGAACTTTCTGATGTAACATCTGGCGTCCATGAAGTTGCCGATCACGAAATTCGCTGCCATCGCCGTTGCCTTCGTTTTGGCAGCGGCGGTCAGGCCCGCCGTCTCGGGCGACCTGCCGCGGCTCGCGAATTTCAACGTCAGCGAGCTTGCCCCCGGCAACTACGTTCACTACGGCAGCTTCGATGAGCGCTCGACGGACAATCTGGGGGACAACGCCAACATCGGCTTCATCGTCGGAGAAAAATGCGTGCTGGCGGTCGATGCTGGCGGTTCCCTGCCGGTGGGCCGCGCGCTGCGCGAAGCGATTCGCCGCATAACGCCGCTGCCGGTTTGCCATGTCGTGCTGACGCACGTGCATCCGGACCATTTCTTCGGTGCCGCCGCATTCCTCGATGATCATGCGCAGTTCATCGCGCATGAAAACTATCCCGCGCAACTGGCCGCGCGCGCCCGTTCGTACCTGAACTCGCTGCGACGCGATCTCGGCGCGGCCGCTGCGGGATCGGAGATCGTCATGCCAACGCTGCTGGTCAAGGGGCCGCTGGAACTCGATCTCGGCGGCAGGACGGTCGTTGTGCAGGCCTGGCCTCCCGCGCATACCGACGACGATTTGACGGTATTCGATGTGCCGACCCGTACCTTGTGGTTGTCCGATTTTCTGTTCGTCGGCCACACGCCGGTGATTGACGGTACCATCACGGGCTTCCTGGCGGTCATGAAGGATTTGCGCGCCATGGCGGCCGATCACTATGTGCCTGGACATGGGCGCAGCGACCTGCCCTGGCCGAAGCCGCTCGACGCGCAGCAGCGCTATTTCACCGTGATACTGAATGAAACCCGTGCCGCCATCCGCGCTCGCAAGACCATCCAGCAGGCGACCGACGAAGTTGGTCTTGCCGAAGCGAGCCACTGGGCGGCTTTCGACCTGTTCCATCGCCGCAATGTGACGACGGCCTACACCGAACTGGAATGGGAATAGGCAACGCAAAAATGTACATGCCCCCTGACCGGGTATACTTTGCCCAATTACCCATGAGTAAGGAGACAGGAATGAAGCATTGTTTGCGCGTGGCCTCAGCCGTCCTGCTGGCCTTGCTCGCGGTCACATCCGCGCACGCCAACGAAAAGGCCGAACCGGATCCGGCGCAGAGCCAGTACTGGGGCTCCATCAGGCAACTTATGTTCGGCGACCGCGTCATTAATCCCGATGCGAAGGATGTCATCCGTGTCTATCTGAATTTGCGCGCGGACGACGCTACCACGGTTCCGGTGGTCGTCAAGGCGCAGATCGATCAGACCGAGAAGGAATACATCAAGTCGATCTGGGTGATTGTCGAGCGCAATCCATCGCCCGCGGCGGGCGTGTTTCACTTTACGCCCGAGAGCGGCCGCGCCCAGGTCGAGACTCGGCTGCGCTTTGAGGATTACAGCTTCGTCAGGGCGGTTGCCGAGATGAACGACGGCAGGCTGTACATGTCGCAGCGCTGGGTCAAGGCGGCGGGCGGATGCTCGGCGCCCAATGGCAAGAAGCTGTCGGAATCGTTGCTGGGCAAGATGAAGCTGCGCTTCGATGACGAAATGATCTCCTACCACAAGCCGAACCTCGTGCAGCTCATGATCCGCCACCCGAACGAGTCGCCGCTTGCTGCGAACTTCGAAGAGGGCACGGTTCCCCAGTTCGTGCGCAGTGTGAAAGTCACTTACGCTGGCAAGACCGTGATGGACGCGCAGGTGGATTTTTCGCTGTCCGACAATCCGAATTTCCGATTCTTCTTTACGCCCGAGGAAAAGGGGGAACTGAAGATCGAAATCGAGGATACCCACGACCGCAAGTTCAGTCATTCCCAGGACATAAGCGAAGGCGTAGCGCTGCCGGGCGGCTAAACCGCGATGCCGGCGTTGACCGGTCAGCGCGCTTCGGATAAAGTTGCGCCGTTTTTTTGGTTCCGATCGATTATCCCGAACCGAGGAAGTTCACCGAGGAAATTCTCAGCCATGAAAACCCGCATTCTCACAATCGCCGGTCTGTCTGCTGCCCTGTCGATTCTGGCCGCCCCCGTGCATGCGCAGGGGGATGCCTCGGCAGGCAAGAACAAGACGGCCATGTGCGCCGGATGCCACGGCATAGCCGGGTTTCGCACCGCCTATCCGGAGACTTATCACGTGCCCATGATCGGCGGTCAGAACGCGGGTTATATCGTGAACGCGTTGAAGGCCTACAAGGCCGGCGAGCGCCAACATCCGAGCATGAAGGCGATTGCCGCCAGCCTGTCCGAGCAGGACATGGCTGACCTGGCTGCGTACTATGCGGGCAAATAAGCCGATTCTAGATCTGAAGAAGGAAGCTATGAGCAAGTTGTGGATTGCGATCATTGCAGCAGCCGGATTGGCCGCAGCGGGCAACGCCCTAGCCGGAGGGGATGCCGCGAAAGGCAAGGAAAAAGCGGCCCTAT
>JANMYN010000855.1:0-4937 GCA_031382195.1 Betaproteobacteria bacterium | reverse complement strand
CGTGGTACACGCAGGTCAACAATCCCTCCCTGCCGCCTGCGACCGTTTTCGTCAGCGGCGCGGGTGCAATTGCGAGCTACAGCGGGGTCGATACGGCGACCCCGATCGATATTGACGGCGGCAATACGACTGCCAACAGCTACAGCCACACGGGAAACAGCATCACAACCACCGTGGCAAACACCATGCTGGTCGCGAACCACACGTTCCTTTCCGGGGACACCTGGACTCCGCCCGCTGGGATGACCGAGCGTGTCGACCAGTCCGCGCCGGCAAGCCCGCCCGGCAACGCCGTGGGCATCGCGATCGAGATGAGCGATGAACCCAGGCCCACCGCCGGCGCGACGGGTTCCCGAACAGCCGTTGCCGGCGGAACGTCGAATACGGACACCGGTATCGTGCATATGCTCGCCTTGCGACCGGGGGCGTCGGTGCACCACTACGCGATTTCGGTGCTCAGCACGACCGTCGCGAACTGCGATTACGCCGAGGTAACGATCACCGCGCACAACGCTGCCCATGCGGTGGTCAATCCTCCCTCGAGCCGTACCGTCACGTTGTCCGTATCGGCCGCTGCCGCGACCGCCGCCTGGCAGTCGCCGAAGGTTTCGGGATCCGGCACGTGGACGCCGACCGGGGCAACCGCGACCTACGCGTGGCCCGGCACGGAATCGAGCTTTACCGTGCGGCTGCGTCAGAGCGCGGTAACCAGCCTGACGGTGAATGTGACCGACACGTTCGTGTCCGAAAGCGCAACCGAGGATCCGACCATCAGTTTCGTCAATTCCGTGTTCCGCATCTCGAACGGCGCGAATGCTGCCCAGTCCATCGGCACGCAGATCTCCGGCAAGCCTTCCAACACGGGTTTCGGCACGCAATCGCTGTTCCTGCAGGCGATCCGGACCGACACGGTGACCGGGGCCTGCACGAGTATTTTCCCGAGCGGCTCGGAGGTCGACATTGGGGTCGGCGCACAATGCAATAACCCGGCCGCCTGCACGCGAAACGTCACGCTGACGACGACTTCCGGCACGGGATCACCGACTGGCAGCTTCGTTCCGGCGGGTGCAGGCACGTACCCTGCGACCATTCGCTTCCGCTTCACGACAGCAAATGCGGAAGCGCCGTTCTACTTCACCTACCCCGATGCCGGACAGATTACGCTGCAGTTCCGCTATGTGACCGGGGCGCCAGCGGTGACGATCGCCGGCACCAGCAATACGTTCGTAGAGCGGCCGTTCGGATTTCGCATCGCTGGCCCGCCGTCAGGCCGCAGCGGACCGGGCAGCACCGTTTATACAAGGGCGGGGCAGACGTGGCCGGATGCGGTGACGGTGACGGCCGTGGTTTGGGAAAGCGCCGACGACGCCAACAATGACGGCGTACCGGACACTGATGCCGTGCTGTCGGGCAACGCCGTGACGCCCAATTTTGGGCTGGAGTCAACGCCTGCGACAGTCACGATTTCGCACACGCTCGCCGAACCGGTGGCCGGTAATGCGGGCACGCTGTCGGCGCCGCTGTCGGCATTTGCGGGCGGAACGGCGTCGGCACCGGCCAGCTGGAGCGAGGTCGGGTTGATCAATTTGTTCGCCACCTCCAACAATTATCTGGGTAGCGGGCAGAGCACCCGCAATTCGGCAACCGGATATGCCGGTGTCGGGCGCTTTACCCCCTACGATTTTGCCGTCGCGCGTAATACGCCGTTATTCAGTCCGGCGTGCTCGAATAATTTCACTTACGTCGGACAGCGGTTCAACTATTCAACCGCACCGGTGCTCACCGTGACTGCGCGCAACATTTCCGGGATCACGACCCAGAACTATGCCGGCACGTTCATGAAGATCGCCAACAGTAGCATTACGCCGAACACCACAGCGGCGCGTTACGCGCGTTTCGATGCCCTGGGCGGGGGAACCACGCCTGCTCTTGACGTGAGCTCTCTGCCCTTGGCGGCGGTGGATCCGGTCATCGGTACGTTTACCAACGGGGTTGGCAATCTCACGTTCTCCGGCGGCGCCACAGGTGCCGTTTTTACCCGCGGTTTGCAGGTGCTGCCGTTCGATGCGGATATCGCACTTTCGGTAAGCCTGGCCGATACGGATGGGATCGTAGTGGCAAGGATTGACGGCGCTGCGGGCGTCAATCCGGTCAGTTTTGGCGCTGCAACGGCAGGCAACGGGATAGGATTCGCCGGAGGTGCCGCCTTCAAACAGGTTCGTTTTGGCCGGCTGGTGCTCGCCAACGCTTTTGGTTCGCAATTGCTCGACCTGCCGATCCCTATTGAGACCCAGTACTACAACAGCAGCGGCGTGTACGTAACCAATGCCGCCGATAATTGCACGACGATCGCGCTGAATAACGTATTTCTGAGTTCCGGCTCGGCAACCATCGGCGGTGCATTCACCGCGGGCAACGGCAATCTGAAGATCAACAAGCCGCTGATCCCGGTATCGATCTCGCTGTGTGTGGATCTGGACGGTGCGGCGCCGACGGACAATACGTGCATCGCGTCCGTCGCGGCCAACAAGTCCTATCTGCAATGGAAATGGACGGGTGCCGGCTTCGACCAGGACCCCACGGCGCGAGCCACTTTTGGCGTATTCAAGAATGCCGATGAGTTCATCTATTTGCGGGAAAACTTTTGACAAATGAAGGATGGAAAATCTTATTGACGACAATTAGTTATTGATATATCTTCGCGTTCAAAGTTAAGATCAACTCCATGCGCTCTCTATTTTCCCGAACGCGAGCCCTTGAACTGGCCGCCGTAAATCTCTATGCAGATCGTGCAGAGGTCGGGCACGTTCGCCGCAACGGTTCGGAGCGCCCGGTGGTGGCGCTCTGTGCGCAGTTTGCCAACGCAGACGAACCAGTCGAAACGCTGCAGCGATTGCGCCGTGAATTTCATCTGGATCGGTTCAGTTGCGCGACCCTGCTGCCGGCACGCCAATATCAGTTGCAGTTGATCGATGCGCCGAACGTTCCCGCAGCGGAGATGAAATCGGCCGCGCGCTGGCGCTTGAAAGACTTTCTCGAGTATCCCGTCGAAACCGCGACCGTGGATGTCGTGCCGATTCCGGCGGATGTGGCCGCTGCCGGGCGCGACCGGTCGGTCTATGCAGTGTCCGCGCGAAATCAGGACGTCGAAGCCCGCATGAAAATATTCGCGGCCGCCAAGGTTCGCTTGAGTGTGATCGAAATTGCGGAGATGGCGCAACGCAATCTCGCCGCCTTGTTCGAAAACGATCAGCGTGCCCTGGCGATGCTCAGCTTCAGCGATGAAGGAGGCCTGCTTACCTTCAGCGCCCGCAGCGAGCTCTATCTGTCCCGCCGGATCGAGATCAGTATCGATCAACTCACTGGCGCTCTTCCGGAAATGCGGGATCAGTTGTTCGAGCGTATCGCGCTCGAGTTGCAGCGCTCGCTGGATCACTTCGATCGTCAATTCAGCCATGTTCCGGTGGCGCGATTGTTGTTGGCGCCGTTGCCGGAGGAATTGGGATTGGCGGCCTATCTCAAAGCAAATTTGTCCGCGCCGGTGGAGGCGGTAAACCTGGGTGATGTTCTGGATTTCCACGAGGTTCCGGAGCTGCGCGAACCGGCTGAACAAATGACGCGATGGAAAACCCTCGGCACGGCGTTGCGTGTCGATACGGCATAAGCCACAGAGAACAGGCCGATGCCCCAGCAGATCAATCTGTACAACCCCGCCTTTGAAGCGCAGCGCGCTCTGTTATTGTTCAAAGGCGCTGTCACTGGCTGGGTCGTGATTGCAGTGCTGATCGCCGCCGTTGCCGGCTATCTGATGATCAGCTTGCGATCCCTGGAGCAGCAGGAGCGCGAATTGGCGCGACAAGTCGCCACCGCCCAAGCCGATGCGCAACGATTGGGGAGCGAATTGGCGTCGCGCCGACAGGATCCGAAGATTACCGAAGAAGTTGCGCGTCTCGAAGGCGAGGTGCGGGACCGGCGGCAAGTCATGGAAGTGCTGAGCGCCGGCGGACTGGGCGATACCCGCGGTTTTTCCGACCACCTGAGGGCATTCGCGCGCCAGTCTTTTGAAGGCGTATGGCTCACCGGGTTGAGCATCGCGACCGCCGGACGCGATGTTGCGATCGAAGGGCGCGCTTTGCAAGCAGCCTATGTCCCGAATTATCTCAAGCGTCTTAATGCGGAGAACGCGATGCAGGGGCATCCCTTTTCGGAGTTGTTGATCGAGGAGCCGGCGCCGGATCCGGCTGCGAAACCCCCGGTCCGTCGCAATTACGTGGAGTTCAGACTGACAACGAAGCAGGATGCGGCAAGCGCATCCAAAGCGGGCACGAAATGACACAGGTCTGGGAAAAGCTTGCGCGCCGATTCGACGCCCTGAAGCCGCGCGAGCGCGTGATGGTGTTCGCGGCCGGCGTGGCGATCATCGCCGGGTTGGGGTTTGTCCTGGCCATAGAAGGCGCGCTGGCCAAGCACAAAATTCTCGCTGCCAACGCCGAGAGGCATCGCATCGATCTGGCGCAATTGAACAAGCAGAACACGGAATCAACGCGCCTGCTGAACCAGGATCCGGATGTGGAAGGGCGCAAGCACATCGACGATCTGCGGCGCCAATTGGGCGGGTATGACACCGAGTTACGCGGCGTTCAGCAGGGACTGGTGCCGCCCAATCGGATGGTCAAGGTATTGGAAGACATGCTGAGCCGGGATGCAAACGTGCGCCTGGTGAAACTGCGCACGCTTCCGGTCGCCGCCCTGGTTGAACCGGCGGGGCTTGCAGCAGAGAGCGCGGCGGCAAAATCGTCCGCGCCGACGAAGAACCTGGTCTACAAACACGGCATAGAGTTGACGGTCGAAGGCAGCTATCTCGAACTGTTGGATTATCAGGCGCGATTGGAGCACCTTCCCTGGCGCATGTTTTTTGCGCGTACCAGCGTGAACTC
>JANMYN010000818.1:0-7545 GCA_031382195.1 Betaproteobacteria bacterium | reverse complement strand
GGCTGGTGGCCGGAGAAATTCCAGGGCCGTACCACCCCGGGAACCTTTGTTATGGCCGACCTGATGAATGCCCGCGAGTTCAACTATCTCGAACTGGACGGCGATTACGACTTGTTCGGCGACGGCAGTGTGATGATTCTGACCACGCCTGGCCACACCATCGGCCACCAGTCGATGAAGGTCAAACTGCCCCAGTCCGGCACGATCGTGATTTCGCAGGACGCGGTCTGGATGCAGGAAAATCTCGACGGCTACCCCGCAGGTCTGAACTTCAGCGTCCAAGCATACACCAACTCGGTGAACCGCCTCAAGATGATCCGCGACCTGGAAGGCGCCCAGTTATTCATGGCGCACGATGGCGATCAGTTCAAAGCGAAGGGCGATCGCTGGTACAAGTAAGTCAGCAGCCGTTACTTTTCTTGAAGAGCCCCCCCAATTCGGGGGGGTTTTTTTTCAGATGCTTCCAATTGTGAATTCTCCGTCCATCTCGATCGCCCTCGAATCAGTTTCCAAGCGCTACGGTTCCAAGAACATCATTCACGACCTGTCCTTCTCCGTACGGAAGGGGGAAGTCGTCGGATTCCTGGGCCCCAACGGCGCCGGCAAGACCACGACGATGCGCATGATCGCGGGTTTTACCACGGCGACTTCCGGCCGGGTCATCGTCGCCGGATACGACATGGCGACCCAAAACGAGCAGGCGGCGCGCAGCATCGGTTATCTTCCCGAGCAGCCTCCGCTCTATGACGTACTGGAGGTCACGGCGTATCTGCAATTCGTCGCCAAGGTGAAAGGCGTGCCACGTTCCGCCATGTCTGCCGACCTTGAGCGCGTAATCCATGCCTGTCGCCTGGAAGCGGTGGTAAAGCGTGAAATCTACAAGCTTTCGAAAGGATATCGGCAGCGTGTCGGACTGGCCCAGGCGCTCCTCGGAAAACCGGAGGTACTGCTGCTAGACGAGCCAACCGCGGGGCTCGATCCCGGCCAGATTCAGGAAACCCGCGAAGTCATCCGCGCCTTCGGCAAGGATCATGCGGTGCTGTTGAGTACGCACATTCTTCCTGAGGTGACGCTGATCTGCCAGCGCGTTGCAATCATCAACGATGGGCGCTTGTTGGCGATCGACTCGCCGGAGGGATTGCAACGTGCTTCCGAACAGACCAACCGTGTTTCGCTGCTGGCCACTGGTCCCGCTGATGCCATTCGCGAAGCAATCCTGGCGATCGACGGCGTACGCGCCGTGGACATTCGCGCCAATGCAAACCGCGACGATCTGCTTTCGATCGAATGCCAGGTCGACGCACGTGACGGCGTAGAGTCCGCAATCGCACGGGCAGTGGCCGGCCGTTGGTCGCTGCATCGCCTCGAGCGGCAACAGCCGACCCTGGAAAATGTTTTCCTGCGCTATATCAGCGAGTCCCCGAACGCGAGCGTATCCGCATGAACAGCGTGCTGGCAATTTATCAGAAGGAACTGGCGACTTACTTCCGCTCGCCAATCGCGTATTTCGTGGTTGCGGTATTTCTGCTGGGAACGGGATATTTTTTCATTTACAACATTTTCCTGACCGGCGTCGGCACCATGGATGAGACCTTCCAGAACATGGGCATCCTGCTGCTCACTCTCATGCCGGTGATGACGATGCGACTCTTCTCCGGCGAATATAGTGGGCGCACCATAGAACTGCTCATGACCTTACCGCTGACGCCCTGGCAAATCGTCATCGGCAAATATCTAGGTGCGGTTACCATGCTGCTGTTGATGACGGTCGCGACCGGCATCAACCTGATACCGCTTTACCTCTACGGAAACCCCGAGACCTCGACGATCCTGTCCGGCTATCTTGGCTTTATCCTGCTCGGCATGGCGTGCCTCGCAGTCGGCCAGTTTTTCTCCGCGTTGACGCAGAACCAGATCGTAGCGGCGCTGATCACGATTCCCGTGCTGCTCGGCTTCTGGTTCGTCGGCCACCTGCAGAGTTTCCAGGCCTCAGTCGTTCTGCGCGGCCTGTTCGGTTACCTTTCTTTCGCCCTGCATTTCGGCGACTTCATTCGCGGACTGGTACGTTCGGAGGCCGTGATTTTCTATCTGGTCGTCAGCGCAATCGCCCTGACTCTGAACACCAGCTATCTGAAGTGGCAACGTTGATATGGACCGATCCTTCCGTTCAGGTCTGATTCTGCTCGCCGGAATTGCGCTGCTGGCTGCCGCAGCTGCGAGTCAGGCAATCCTTTTTGAACTGTCTGTCGTAACCGCAATTCTCGGCATCGCAGGGCTCCTGCTCGCTGCCTGGGGTGCATACGCACTGCGCACCGAGATCGGCGGAATGTTCCTGCAGGGCCGTGGCGAAATCATGCTGTACACCCTGGGGGTCATCGGCGTGCTGGTCGCTGCGGCGTATTTTTCGGTGCGATTCCCGGTACGTTTCGACATGACGGCGTCGCGGATCTACTCACTGTCGGAACCAACCGTACAGATGCTCGGGCGGCTCGAAAAACCCGTGCACATTGTTTTCTTCCACGACCCGATGATGCGGGAAACGGTCGAGATCTACCAACTGATCGCCAAGCAAACGGGCAAGGTCACGGTGGAATACTACGATCCGATGCTCAATCCGGCCCAGGCGAGGATGCGCGGCGTGGAGTTCGCCGGAACCGCGATCTTTGAAAGCGAAGGACGCAGGCTGCAGATCAACGGGCCGAGCGAGACGGATATCGCGAACGGAATATTGCGCATATCGCAAGGCGCCCAGCAGGTCGTGTGCTTTCTGGACGGTCACGGCGAACCGGATCCATTCAGCCTCGAGTCACACGATCACTCCGAGGGCAATCCGGGTCACTCCCACGGACTGGGGGCCAAGGTCGTTTTGCACGAGCGCCACGGTATCGCCAAAGCCCGCCATGGTCTGGAGACGCTGAACTACGTTGTCGAGAAACTTTCTCTGCTCCAGGGCAATAACACGCTGTCGCGTTGCACTGTGCTTGTGGTGGCTGGCCCCAAGGCCGCCTTGCTTCCCGCAGAGGTCAAGGCGATCGACAGGTACCTCGCTAACGGCGGCAATGCCTTTTTCATGCTCGATCCGTTCATCCGCAGTGGACTCGAGCCTGTCCTGCGCGAATTCGGCGTCGTTCTGGACGACGATCTCGTGATCGACGAAGCGAGCCACTTCTGGACCGACGTGTCTTCTCCCGCGGTCACCGACTACAATCGCCACGAAATTACCCGCGATCTTCCCTTGACCTTCTTCCCCGGCGTACGCTCGCTTTCACCGACACCGCAACGGGTGCCGGGAACGTCGGTCAGGCAGGTGATCAATTCGTCAAAAAGCAGTTACGGCGGGACCAGCCGCGAGCGCGCCGAGTTCAACAAGGAAAAGGACAAACCTGGACCACTGACTTTGATGGTGGCGGTTAACCGTCGGCCCGAGTTCGTCGCTTCCACCGAGGCGGTTACTCGCAATGGGGAACCGGCGCCGTCGGTAGCCGCCGAACAGACTGGTAAGCCTGGCGCCAAAGGAGCCCTGTCCCGCATTGCCGTGATCGGTGATTCGGACTTTGCCACCAACTCCTTTTTCCACATCCTCGGTAACGGCACCCTGTTTCTCAACACCGTGAACTACCTGGCCGCCCAGGAAAATCTCATCGGACTGGAACCGCGCACCTACGATGTGCCGCGGGTCGATCTCACCAATCGCCAGATGAAGGGCACGTTCTTCCTGTCGATCATTCTCATCCCCGCCCTGATGGCAATCGTCGGAATCGCCGTGTGGTGGAGACGGCGTTGAGTGACGTCAAAGCCGGAGCAGCGAGTCCGGGGCGCCGCAAGCTGATCGCGGTCTGGCTGTTACTGGCCGCGCTGGGGGTCGCGATCTTGCTGATAGAACGCCACGATCGCGTGACCTCGAGCACGCCGGATACGCGCCGCGATGAGCGCTTGCTGCTCCCCGTTATGATAGAAGAACTCGGCGCCATCGAAGTTGCGCATGAGGGGACCTTGCACCGTTTCGAACGCGATGCGACCGGTGCCTGGTTCTACCACGGCGTCCACAGCGGGGCAGAACAGCAGCACGCGCACAGCTCCGATGCGGCAACCGCCGCGCGCATCGAAAAGGCATTTGCGGGATTCGGTCGAACGCGCATGGAGCGACAGTTTCCGCTCAACCTGCAGGCGGACGAATTCGGCGTGACCCGGCCGGAAATGTTCATCATGGTTTACCAGCCAAAGGAAATCCAGCCGCTGTCCCGCTACGCGGTGGGCATGATCGCCCCCGACAAGTTCAGCCGCTACGTTCTCCCGGTCGGCAGTACCTGGGTCGTGACCATCGCCAATTACCAGATCGACAATCTGCTGGCCCTGATTCAGGCGGTCGCCGGAAGTGCCAAGCCCGGACTCGGATCGGTCAAACCGCGCTGAAACAATGACCGGCGCAGTTTTCGAACCGGCCTGGCGTCCGGTCATGGCAACGCTGCTGCTATTCGCTTTCCTCGGCAGCGCACACGCACACACCGGTGGCATGACGGGCTTTGCCACCATTACGATCAGCGGCGAGCTGGTGCGCTACAACCTGACATTGTCCGACGTTCCGCCCGGTCCGCTGGCCGAGCAGATGCACCTCGGCCAAGCCGGTGTCGCCCCGGACTATCAACCGCTCATCCCGGCAATCAGTGAAAAAATCCATCTGACGAGTGACGGAACGGCCTGCGCCGCAACCGAAGGTCGCATCGTGCCGCCGAGCGCCGCTTCGGTCAGCCTGACGGGCACCGTGGAATTCATCTGTCCCGTGGAGGTCGGCAAGCTGACCATTCGCGACGATATGTCGGACGTCATGGGAGCGAGCCAGCATACGCTCGCCGCCATCGTCTGGTCCGGGGGCAGCCAGCAGTTCGCCTTCGGCACCGATGCCCGGGAAACGAGCATCGTGGTCACGGAAGCAGCCCGCGCGTCGCGCGGGGCCGGCAGTTTTTTCCGGCTCGGCATTGAGCACATCCTGACCGGTTACGATCACTTGCTGTTCCTGCTGGCACTGATGCTGCGCGGCGGTGGGCTGTGGTCGTTGCTGAAGATCATCACGGCCTTCACCATCGCGCACAGCATCACGCTGGCCCTCGCCGCGCTGGACGTGGTTGTCCTTCCCAGCGCGCTGGTCGAATCCGTGATCGCGCTGTCGATCGCCTACGTCGCACTGGAAAATTTGCTGCCCCGCTACGCCGTATCCCGCCGCTGGGCCGTGAGCTTCATGTTCGGTCTGGCGCACGGCTTCGGCTTTTCTTCGGTGCTACGCGAAATCGGCTTGCCGAAGGAAAACCTGCTGCTGTCGCTGCTGAATTTCAATCTCGGGGTGGAAGCAGGTCAATTGACCGTCGTGCTGTTGGTGGTACCTATCCTGATGCGGCTGAAATCGAGGTCGTGGGAACCGCGCATGGTTGCGACCATCTCGGGCGTCATCCTGGCAGTGGGGCTGGTTCTATTCGTCGACCGGGCATTTCTTGGCGGGTAATGCCGCCACCCACGGCAATAAGCTGCGGTGCAGCAGTCCCGACTGCGGTGAATTCGTCCGCTGCAACGACGTATTCATCAGTGGGCTGCATCTCGCCAATGACGCTGCGCGCTTTCCTCTCTCCCGATGGCAACCACGCCGGTTCTTGTCTTACAATGACTCCCGGTAGGACCGCTGCCTAAGGTACAAATCAAAGCAAAGAAACTATCCACGTAGTTCGCGGCGCGTTCTGCCAATACTTCAACTGTCACAGGGAGAGTGCACATGAAGGGCATCCGGAAGTTAATCATCTCAAGTCTCGGAATGGTCATGGCGGGCGCAACGATACTGACGGCGGTGCAAGCCGCCGACGTTACCCATGAGCGTTTGGTCAACAGCGATCGCGAGCCGCAGAACTGGCTGAATCACCACGGTAACTACAAGGCTCACCGATTCTCTGGCCTCGATCAGATCAACAAGTCCAACGTCAAGAACCTGAAAGTCGCCTTTACCTGGGCTATGGGCGGTACGCAAGGTGGCGGCAAGGAAATCATCGTGTTTCCGTTTGCCGGCCTGGAGGGGACACCGGTCGCCGAAGACGGCTTTCTGTATCTGACCACCGGATGGGGCGTCGTCACGAAGTTGGACGTGCGCGGTGGCGTACCACGTCAGGTCTGGAAGTACGACCCCACGCCCGATCGCGACTTCGCGACGACCGTGGCCTGCTGCGGGATCAACAATCGCGGCGCGGTTCTGGCCGGAAACATGGTGATCTCGATAGTCATTGATGGTCGCGTGCTGGCGTTGAACAAGACCGACGGCACGAAAATCTGGGAGGCGCAGGTGGCGGATCCGGGCAATGCCGAGGTCTTCACCGGCGCACCGCTCATCGTCAAGGACATGGTGGTTACCGGGATGGCCGGCGCCGAGTTCGGCGTGCGCGGCTGGATCGAAGCCCTGGACATGAAGACCGGAAAGCGTCGCTGGAGAACCTACACGATTCCGGGGCCGGGCGAACCTGGTCACGAGACGTGGAAGGACACCCACGGCGCCTGGAAGACCGGCGGTGGCACCACCTGGGTCACGGGTTCCTACGATCCGGAGTTGAACCTCATCGTCTGGGGCACCGCCAATCCGGGGCCGGACTGGGACAACGCCTATCGTCCCGGCGACAACCTGTGGACGGACAGCACGATCGCGCTCGACGCCGATACGGGAAAGATCAAGTGGGGCTTTCAGCACACGCCCAACGATCCGTATGACTACGATTCCATCGCCGAGAACACGTTTGTCGATACCAACGTCAACGGCAAGTTCGTGCGGGCGACCATCCACTCCAACCGCAACGGCTTCACCTATGCGCTGGACCGCAAGACGGGAGAGTTTCTCTGGGGGACGCAGTTCGTCGACAAGCTGAACTGGACGCCGGGCCTGGACGCGAAAGGCAAACCCGTATCGTACAACCCCAAGGTCGACGTTCAGACGTACGCGAAGGGTACGGCGGCGGCACGGGGCAAGGTGACCAAGGGCCGCGGTGAAGTCGAAGGCATCCTTGAGCCCGGTCACATGGGTGGCAAGAACTGGCCGCCGACCAGCTACAGCCCGCACACCGGCTTGTACTACATCCCGACCATCGAAGGCTGCAACAAGGCGTATGCCGAAGTCACGGTTCCCGGCGCCCACAAGCCGCGCGACCTGTTCCTGGGCGGGGCGCCGTTCACGACGTTCGACGATCCGAACTGCGGTCGCATCGCCGGCAGCATCACGGCGATAGACGTGACCAACGGCAAGATCGCCAGGAAGCACTGGACGAAGCATCCGCAATTGGGTGGCCTGATGTCCACGGCTGGAGGGCTGGTATTTGCCGGCTACGCGGAGGGCCAGGTGGTGGCGCTCGATGCCGACACGCTCGAAGAGGTATGGCGCTTCGAGACCGGTTCCGCAATCAACGCGCCACCGATGTCGTTCATGGTGGACGGCAAGCAGTACATCGCGATCGAAGTCGGTCTGGGCGGTGCATGGCCGCAGTGGTTTGTCAGCGCCACGCCCGAGTTGAAGAGCCAGGTTCC
>JANMYN010000817.1:0-3132 GCA_031382195.1 Betaproteobacteria bacterium | reverse complement strand
CGGCGCGCGCGGCGCCTTACACACGCACGGGCGCCGCGGCGGTGACGACACCATAGCGCAGCGCCTTGTCGCGCAGATAACGCCGGTAAGCGAGCGACATGCGATCGCAGCGCACCGGCATTTCCGCGCCCGGATCCAGCGGCAAGCGCCTTGGCACCTGGTTTTCCAGGATCGGCTTGTCCTGCATGAAGATGCGATCCTGAAAGGCGCGCAATTCGTCTTCCGATTGCACGAAATTGGTCAGCGCCAGAATGATCCAGACCCGGCTCAGTTCTTCTTCGACCGGTTGCACGTGCAGGCTGATGGCTTCGCGGAAATCCGATTGCGCCTGCGGCAGCTTGGTCAGGATCGCGGTCAACGGCCGCACGACCCGGTAGGTGTATTCGACTTCGCTGCCCCCGTGCGCGAGGCTGTTGGTCTGCGGCTGCCAGGCGAAGCAATGCGTCGCCAGCAGGCCCTTGCCGCCCTGCCCGTCGTCGAATTCCGCGACATCGTAATCACGCACCTCGGTGCGGGCCGGATCGCCGAGAATGCCGGTATGGACCATCGGGAAATGCGCCATGTCGAGAAAATTCTCGACGATGCGCGGACCGCTGGTGGCCACGTCGTATGGGCCGCACAGCACCTTGCGCAAATTGGGATCGTCGAACTCGGGGAACGGCGGCACTGCCGTGGCCGGTGTGCCGATGCAGACCCACACCAGGCCATATTTTTCCATGGCGTGGAAGGCCAGCACACGCGCCTGCGTTTTTGCGGCCAGGTCCGGCATAGACGGAATCAAGGTGCATTGCGCGCCGCCGTCGAAATGCCAGCCGTGATAAGCGCACACGACTTCGTCGCCTTCTATTCGCCCGATCGACAGGCGCGTGCCGCGATGCGGGCAACGATTCTCCCAGGCGCGCACGTTGCCATCGGCCGCGCGCCAGAGCACGACTTCGCGTCCCAGCAAGCGTGCAGCCACCAGCCTCCCCGTCGGCACGTCCGCGGCGGCGGCGACTGCGTGCCAGTCGTCGACGAGAACCCGGTCTTCCAGTTCGATCATGCCCATTGGCTTAAATGTAGATATTTGGGAATGAGAATCTCACCACGAAGGCACGAAGTAGCACGAAGAAGAGCTGAACGGAATACGGGGAATGTGTTTATCGGTGGATATGGCGGTCCGCTAAAAATAGGCAATGATGCAAACTCAAGTAAGGGTACACCTTCTGCCAACTGGTTTTCTTCGTGACCCTTCGTGTTCTAAAAGGGTACTCCACGCTAACGCGAGGGTATTCGTGCCTTCGTGGTGTGCCGTTGTCTTCATGCCGAAATTCCAGATTTACCCCGCGCAGTGAGTGCTGTTCTTGAGCCCTATCCGGTTCATGCGGCCGCGGCGTAAGTTTCGATACGATCGAGCCATTTCTGTTTGTCGGCCTGCGGCAGGAAGGATGCGGCGATCGAATTGCCGGCGAGCTGCACGATGTCCGCGTGCGTGAGGCCAAGCGCGCGTTGCACGGCCAGGTAGTTCTCCAGCAGGTAGCCGCCGAAGTAAGCCGGGTCATCCGAGTTCACCGTGACGCACAACCCCATGTCGAGCAGGCGCTTGAGGTTGTGGTCTTCCATGCGCTTGAACACCCCGAGCTTCACATTGGACAAGGGGCATACGGTCAGCGGCACGCCTTCTGCCGCAAGCCGCCGGCACAAGGCCGGATCGCGCTCGCTGCGCACGCCGTGATCGATGCGCGACACCTTGAGATCGTCGAGAGCTTCGTAGACATAGGCCGGCGGACCTTCTTCGCCGGCGTGGGCCACCGTGAGAATGCCGGCTGCGCGCGCGCGCCGGAACACCTCGGAGAACTTCGACGGCGGGTGGCCGAGCTCCGAGGAATCGAGCCCCACCGCGCAGATAACGCCGCGATGCGGCAGCGCCTGCTGCAGCGTCTGCAGCGCCGATTGCGCGCTCAGGTGGCGCAGGAAACACATAATCAGGCGCGAAGTGATTCCGAGCCTGGCCCCGGCCTCATCGAGACCGCGGCGGATGCCGTTGAGGACGGTTTCAAACGCAACGCCACGCTCGGTATGCGTCTGCGGATCGAAGAAAATCTCGACGTGAACCACGCCCTCGGCGTGCACTTTTTCCAGATAGGCCAGCGTCATCGCGCAAAAATCGTCTTCGTCGCGCAAGACATTGGCGCCCTCGTAATAGATGTCGAGGAAGGACTGCAGGTTGTGGAAGTTATACGCCTGACGCAATGCTTCGACGGAGCTGTATTTCACCGTCACGCCGTGCTTGCGCGCCAATTCAAACACCATCTCCGGCTCCAGCGTGCCTTCGATGTGAAGGTGCAGCTCGGCCTTTGGGATGCCGCGTATGAAAGTTTCCATGCCGGCATCAGCCGGCATTGCCCGGTTCGCACTCATGGATGAGAAACGGGACGACGCAGCGCCGTCCCGCCGTCATGACACATGCGCAATAGCTTACTTCGGAATCGAGCCTTCGACACCCTCCACGTACCAATTGAAACCCATCAGTTCCTCGAGCGGCATAACCTTGCCCACCGCCACTTTGATCGCACCCGACTGATCCTTGACCGGTCCCTGGAACGGGAAGAACTTGCCGTCCTTGATCGCTTTCATCTTGTCCTCGAAGGCTTTCTTGCCGGCGGCGGGCACAACCGCATTGACCGGCGACATCACCACCAGATTCTCCTTCAGGCCCCACTTCACCACCTCCGGCTTCCAGGTTCCCGCCAGAATGGATTTCACCGCCGCAACGTAGTACACCCCCCAGTTGTTGGTGTTCGCCGACAGGTGTGCCTTGGGCGCGAACTTGGTCATGTCCGAATCCCAGCCGAAAGCATAGACCCCCTTTTCCTGCGCGACCTGCAGGATCGCAGGCGAGTCAGTGTTCTGGCACATCACGTCGGCGCCCTGCGCGATCAGCGTCTCCGCGGCCTGTCGCTCCTTAGCCGGGTCATACCAGGTGTTGACCCAGATCACTTTTGTCTTGATTTTCGGGTTGACGCTCTGCGCACCGAGGGTAAACGCGTTGATGTTGCGGATCACCTCATCGGGAAAGAGGCGACAAAGCCCAGCGTGTTGGACTTGGTCATTTTTCCGGCCAGCACGCCAAGCAGATACGCGCCTTCGTAA
>JANMYN010000751.1:0-9277 GCA_031382195.1 Betaproteobacteria bacterium | reverse complement strand
CGCCTGGTGGTGCATCACCACGAAACGCTGCCGAAGATCGTGTCGATCGAAGCGTCGTAAATTCAAGGTGAAAGGTGAAAGGTGAAAGGTGGAAGGTGGAAGGTGAAAGGTGAAAGGAAAGAGTCGACTTGCTCGGATTTCGTTCTTACCTTTCCTCTTTAACCTTCCACCTTTCACCTTGAATTTACGTCGCTTCGATCGACACGATCTTCGGCAGCGTTTCGTGGTGATGCACCACCAGGCGCCTGGCGTTCTGCCATACGGGAAATTCCCCGGTGTCCATCATGAACATCTTTTCAATGTCCCTGTCAACCTGGCGCTCGCGCAGCCGGCGGCGGTCGCGCTTGCCGCGAAAACGCGCCCAGTTGATCGAAGCCCAGCCCACCTGGATCAGGCCCATCACGAGGACGACGATGCTGTAAGAGCCGATCAGGTCGACCAGTGCCTCCCAACCGCGACGCATGACCATTTCTTCATAAACTGCAGTGTAGCCAACGTACCACGCCAGCAGCGTCGCCACCGGCAGCAGCAGGTAGACGAATGAAGTCCACAGCACGATGGTCAACACGCTGAAAAAAGCTCGCATTGCCGGGAGCTGAAGCTCGGGCCGCTCGATGATATATTCGCTCATGTGATATGGATACCTCGATCGGGACTGCGCCAGGTTGCACGCGCGCCGGTCTGGCGCATGAGGACACGGGGCGTGGCGACAACGGTGGTGAAAACGTTGATGACCCAGAAGGCGACCGGGTACCAGATCATCCAGAAGTAGTAGCGGAACAGGCCCTTCTCGTAGCGCGAGTCCATCATCAGCGCGATCGCCACCTGAAGCATGCAGGTGAGGCCGATCAGCACGCCGGAAAATCCGGGCAACAGGGTCGGCACGTGGATCGCCTGCGGCAGCTCGAAAAACTTGCCGGCACCCCACAGCACGACGGTGATCAACATGGTGTAGGCCCAAAGCATGCTGACGAAGTACTCGAGAAAGATCGGCCACATGCGCCGCTCGTGCCAGCTGTGCAATTCGCTGAAGCGGCGGAAGATTACCTGCGCGCCGCCCATCGCCCAGCGCAACCGCTGGCCCCACAGGCCGTTCAGCGTCTCCGGCATCAGGATCCAGCACAACGCGCGCGGCTCGAAGCGCACGTCCCACTTGGCAATCTCGAGCTTCCAGGTAATGTCGATGTCTTCGGTCAGCATGTCCGGGCTCCAGTAGCCCGCCTGGTGCAGGGCCGACTTGCGGAACGCGGCTATCACGCCGGACATAGTGAAGAGCCGGCCGTAAGTGCGCTGCGCGCGCTTGAGCAGGCCCGCTGTCGAGGAAAATTCGCCGACCTGGATGCGCCCTAAGAGCGTCGAGCGGTTGCGAATGCGCGGATTGCCGGTGACTGCGCCGACCCGGGCACTGGAGAGGAAATGCCACATCATCCAGTTCGCCGCATTCCTGTCGAGCAGCGCATCGGAGTCTATGCAGATCAGAAATTCATTGCGCGTCAACAGCGCCCCGGCCGTCAAGCCCACCGCCTTGCCCTGATTGGCCGCGAGATGGATCACCCGCAGCCTCGGGTGCCTGCCCGCCAGTTCGTCGAGAATGCGGCCGGTGCCGTCCTTGCTGCCATCGTTGATTGCGATGACTTCGAAGTCCGGATAGTTCTGCCGCATCAGGTGCTCGATGGTTTCGGTGATAATGCCCTGGTCGTTGTGGCAGGGCACCAGGAAGGTCACCGCCGGTGTCGCCGGCAGCAGCGGCGGTGCATTGACCCTGCCCAGCCTGACCTCGTAGTGGAAGAAGTAATACAGCGCGCCGATCATCCAGTGATAGGCCATGAACAGCGGGTAATAGAACGCGAAGCCGAACAGGATCTTGCCGGCGAGGCCGAATTCTTCAAACATGATTTGCGCTCTTCATAGGCGGTTCAGTCCTTGCGCGGAAAATTCTGCAGCGACAAGGCCGCCTTGATCGCCGCCAGCGCCGGACGGTCGGCGATGAAATCGTCGGGGTAATAGCCGATGTTGACCGCGCCCAGGCGTTGCAGCCGCTGCAGTTGCGCAGCCAGCGTCGCCACCGGCACCGGCTTGCGCGTGTTCCAGTCGAAGCTCTGTAGTTCGAATACGGTTTTCGCCAGCCCGCCTGGCTGCGCGGCGACCTTGCGCACCAGCGTCTCCAACCAGGCGTCCGGTCTGGCCTCGGCTTCGAGCAACGGCATCGCCATCAAAGCCGTGTAGTCGTAAGCGGAAAGGAAATCGGGCAGCGATTGTGCGAAGCGCGCTTGGGCTTGCGGCTCCATCACGGGCCGTGCGTAGAGATTGCGGGCGGTCTTGATCGAGCCCTGGTAACGGCGCACCCGCTGCGCAAGTTCACCGGTAAATGCGATCAGTGTGGCCGTCTTACGCTGCGTCCAGCGCTCCATCAGCAACGGATCGGCGCGAATCGCTTCAATCGACGGCGGCAGTCCCCACGCGGCATAGGCCTGCTGCGCGGCGGGGCTGGCATCTTCAAAGTCGTCGAGCGTCGCATCGTCATGGAAAAGCAGGCCGTCGAAGCGCGCATGCCGCGCCAGGTCTTCGTAGATTTCGCCGACGGTGTCGCGCACCTCGGCACTGAACGGCGTCAGCCTCCGGTAACGGTTGCCCGACGCTGGTGCGGCCGGATCGGAAGACTGCACAGTCAATTCAGCGATGGCGCTATTCGAGGGCAGTTCGAACGCCATCACCGGCATCCACGCATAGACCTTCACCAGCGCGCGTGTACTCAGTTGCCAGGCGACATGCGAGAACAGGTCGGCACGCATCGGCAGATAACGATTCGGAAAATAAACGGACTCGGCCTGGCCGTTTCCGTCCGGATCGGAGAAGGCTTGCAGATAGACCGTGCTCACACGCAGGGCCCGGATGCGATCGAGCAGACGGTCGAGGTTGGCCTGCTGCTGGCGCGGATCAGCGTCGTATACATAGTCGAGGTCGACGTGCACGACGCGCTGCGGCGCCGGCGCCAGCCCCTTGTCCACGAGCGCAATGAAGTCATTGAGCGCGGGATTGTTGATCACCAGGTCGCGGCGAATCCGCGACGTGTCTCCAGTTGCTTCGTTGGCCCCGCCGTCCAGGTTCATCGCGAACGGCATACCGAGTTCGCGCGTGATCTCGATCGCCTGCCCGCTGTCACGGCCATAGGGCCAGACCATCACTCGCGGCGCGCGGCCGATCCTGGACTTGATGAGCGCGGAATTGCGGGCGAGATCGGCGCGAATACGCAAAACGTGCGCGCGCTCGTCCTCGTACCCGCTGCCGGCTTCGAATCCGTAAGTCACCGCGGACGGCGTCAGGTTGCCCTGGGGATTGGCCGGAATGCCGCGATGCAGGTCGTAGCTGTGCGAGGCAATCTCGACGAGTCCGGAGGCGCCCATTTCCGAAATCTGCTCCCACGACAGGAATTTGCCGCGTGGAACCTGGCTGCCTTCGTATTCGACCGTCCCGCCCGCAGGCGCCTCGAGCCAGTGCCCGGACAACGCGACAACGGCGTGATAGTTGAACAGCTTCAACAGCGGAAATACGCGGGTATAGAAACTGCGATAGCCGTCGTCGAAGGTCAGCAGCAAGGCCTTGTCGGGCAGTGCGCGCCTGCCGTCGCGCGCGGCAATCACGTCGTCGAGGCTGATAACGTGAAAGCTGTTCTCCTTCAGCCAGGCGAATTGCGCAACGAGTTGCGCGGTATCGACGGCGTAGGGATCGGGAATGACGCGCACGTCTTCCTGCACGTCGTGGTAACACAACACCCGGTAGGTGTTCGCGGCCAGCCCCGCTGCGGGGAGGCACAACATCAACAAAATGAAAAGGACAGCGCGGGTCATCTAGAATTTCCAGTTAACGGCGACGTTGTAGTAGTTCGCGTACTCGTCCTGCCCGTCGTAGGGATGCAGCGTGCGCTGCACGCCATAGAGCAGGCTCAGGCGCTCGTCGAAGTTCCATTCGTGCTCATAACGGATGCCGCGGGTCGGCCCGCTGCCGAAGTACTTCTGGTCGTATAGTCCGACCGAGAGATGGAGCCTGTGCGCGAAACTGCGTTCGTAACGGCGCCACAAAAGTTGTTCTCCGATCAACGTTACGTCGGCACCGAAATCGCTTTCGGGGTTGAAGTAAAACGCGCCGGTCAGTGAATTGCGCGACGTATACAGGCCGAGCACACCGTGGAGCTTGTAGACCGGGCCGGTGATCAGGCGTTGGGTCGCGGAGCCGCTGAGGATTTCGCGCCGGTTGCCGTCGTTGAAATCGATGTTCTGCACGCCGGCGCGGAAACTGCGCGATTCGCTGACCCGGTAAGTCGCACCGGCACGCAGCGACCAGCCGTGCACACCGGTGATGCGGGCCTGAAGCGGAATATCATTGCTGGACGTGTCGGCTGCAACTTCGAAGTTCCACCGGTCGTTTGCCCACCAGTCGCCCGCCACCGACAGGCCGACGTCGGATTCATCGTCGTAGCTCTCGTTCACTTCGGCGGAGGCGCGCCAGTCGCGAACGCGATATTCCGCACCCATACCGATGCGGCGCCGCAAACCCTTGCCGTCGGGAAATGTTGCCTGCGCTTCGAACTGGTGAAGAAAGGCACGCCAGTCGCGATCGATCGGCGCGGAATACAGACGGGTCTCGATCTGATGTTCGCGCGAACCCAGTGGACTGCCGCTGCCGCTCGAGTCGCCTGTGCCGGCTGTGACCTGCAGTTCGCGCATCTGATGAATGTGCCACAACCGCGCGACGCGCTGTACCTGCCTGTCCTCAGGGTATTCCTCTTCGAGCATGGCGGCGTCGCGTTGCGCCGGATCCCAATCCCGCAATTCGCGCAGGGTGTCGGCGTAGCCGATGCGCGCCGCGCGATTGCGCGGCTCGGCGGCAAGAATCCACAAGTCCTCCTGCCCGGCTCCGCGCGGCCAGCCGCGCGCGTTATAGACGGCCGCGAGCTTTTCGCGCGCCTCCATGTTCCAGGGCGCCAGGTCACGGAACGCCTCCAGGCGCTGCTGCGCGTCGTCGAGCCGGTCCTGATAGCCGCGCGCCGCGCCGGCCGTTGCCACGGCACTGGCGTAGTCCGGGTTGTCGGCCACGGTGAGCGGGCTGTAAGCGTTGATCTGCTTCTGCGTCGCGGCCACGACCTTGTCGATCTGCTCGATCGCGGCTTGGTGCTGTTCGGCATCGGAGTAGGCATAAAACAATCCGATCTGCGCGGCAAAGTCGCTTTCGCCCTTCGACTGCGCCTGCAGAAACAGATCACGCGCCTTTTCCGGCTGATGCAGATAGAGATACGCGTCGGCCGCGGCCGCCTGCGCGTACGGCGCAACGTCGACGCTGTCGCGAACCAGGCTTTCGTGAAGATCCACCGCTTCCTGCATGCGCACCCGATTGCGCAGCAGCACGATGCGATCGAACTGCAGACGCCGCTGATTCGCGTTCGCGGGGTTAGAGGATGCGGCTGCATCCTTCCGCAACTGTTCGTTCTGCGCCAGTGCGGCATCGGTAGCCGCGAAACGACCGGGCGCATCCGGGTCCGCCGCGGCGCCCCAGCGCGTTGCGATCGCCGCACGCTCGCCGCGCAGCGACAGCAATTCGTCCTCCGTGAGCAGGCCCGGCGAGGCCTGCGCGAACTCCAGCGCGCGATGCGGCGCGCCGATCCGCGACACGGTAAAAATCCGGTTGCGCAATGCGGCGCGGTTCCTGGGTTCGAGCGCCAGGATGCGTTCGTAGACGAGTAGCGCCTGGGCCGGGTCGCGCCTGGCCTGCAACGCCTCCGCATAGGCTTCGAGCAGCGGGATCTCCTGCCACATCGAGCGCTTTCGCGCCTCCAGCAGCGCGATCGCGTCATCCGGTTTGCGGTCGTCGATCAGCGAATACGACAATCCCGCGACGATATCGACTCGATCCGGCGCCCGCTTGGTTGCCGCCTGATAGAGCTCGACCGCCAGACCAAAACGCTTCAGGTTGCCCGCGGCGCGGCCGGCCCGCCCGAGCAAGGTTACCGGTGCGGTGGCCAGCTCGATGTTCGGAACGGACGCGACCAGTTCTGCATCGCGCCCGTCCTCGCCGAGCGCGGTGAGATAGTCGTAGAAGAAACGCTTGTTGCCGGGATTGCGGTCGGAACGCTCTTTCAGGCGCTGAATCTGTTGCGAAGAGGAATCTTTGGAGGGAAGTGGTTCGGGCGAAGGCGGATTCTCTGCCAGCGCCGACAGGGGCGATACGGCCGCCAAGAACGCGGCGATCAATGCAATAGGTTGGGGCGGAATCAGCTCGGCTCCTCTTTTTCCTTAATTTTCATAGATCGGCGCGCTATACCTCATATAGTGCTTGTTGCGCCAGCCGGTCACAGCCCCTTGTGGTTTTGCGCCGCGACCCCCGAGCAACCGCGAAAAGCTGGCGCGATTCTACGTCAACTTTCGGAATGGAGGGGAAATTGGATGGTCGATTTTTGTTTGCGGATTTCCGTACCTGGAAGGCGTTGATTAGTGACAGATGATTGTTAAAAAAATGAAGCGTGGCAGGGAGATTAAGAAAGGCCCGAAGGGCGCGGGACAAGTAAGTTCGGGTGCTGCGTGCTGTGTGCTCCGCACCCAAGTCTGGAAAGAGAGGGCCAAGATGCGAGCTGCAAGTAGCTGGCCAAAGGCCAGCGTTAGAAGCTTTGACGCAAATACCCTACGTGCGTAGCACGTCGGAGTACCCTTTTAGGCCGCAAAGGGGAAAGGAAAGGACGCAAAGGAAAACAGAGATCTGCTTTGGTTATTCAATTTTCACGACATTTACGACATTCACGGCACTCACGTCCCTTTCGCCAGATTACTTCTTGGGCAGGGACGCGGCGAACTTTGTCGCCAAGCTCACCCACGTCGCCAGCGAGGGTTCGTTGGCGAGGCCGGCGGGTTCGACCAGAATCCACCCTTTCATCGGACGGCCACTCAGGTCGAAAATGCGGGTATGGGGCTCGGACAGCGCGGCGTCGGTCTGCGCCGGGTCTAGTCGCACGATGAGTTCGCTCCGGTGCACACCGCAGCACATGTTGCCGCCGAGCAGAAACGCGAGGCCGCCGAACATTTTTTTCTCGGTAAGCCCCTTTTCCGCGGGAAGATGCTTGCGAATGCGTTCCGCAAGCTTTTCGTCGAAAGCCATCGCATGCACCTCCTGGTTGATCGCCGGCAGGGTCGGCTGGAAACTGTCGGGTTCGGCGCCTTCGTTTATCGTTTCGTGCAAGCCCCGAAAGTCGGGACGGACCTCAGCCGACGACGCCCGCGACCGTCCACAGCCCCCAACCGATCAGAACAACTCCCGTAAAGCGGCTCAGCCGGGCGCTTGCCGGAATCAGCTTTTCCGCGGCCACGTAGAGCGCCAGCCCGACGATCCAGCGCAGTTCCATGACGCCGCCGTAGAACAGAAGCCCCATCAGCACCCAGCAACAACCCAGGCAATAGAGCCCGTGAGACACGCCCATGCGCAGCGCGCCGCCGGTTCCCTTGCGCCAGTTCCGCGCAAAGAACATCAGCGGCGTCTGGCACTTGCGCAGGCACGCCTGTTTGAGCGGCGACAACTGGTAGAGTCCCGCGGCAATCAACAGTGCCGCGCCGAGCGTCGTGCTGATCACCGCCATCATGCCGGTCAACGGCACGAGTTCGTAAACGGCCATTTGCAGAGCCACGGTGGCGACGCTGAAGCCGGTCCAGATGGCGGCGTAGCCCGCAACGAACATGGCGAGCGGCGCGGTTGCCGCACCCTGCTGGGAAAACTTCCGGCTGAGCGCGCCGTAGGTAAGAATCGCGGGCGCGGCCGAGGGCAACATCATCGCCAGCATCATGGTCCACCACATGATGAACAGCAGCACGGCATAGGCCAAAGTGCCGGGCGCAGGCGATGCAGCCGACATCAGCGCATCGCCCGAACGGAACGTAGCCCAGAGGCCCAGCGCGGTGACAATTACAAGCGCGCCAAGGACGACGCGCCGCTCGTTCAGCGCGGCGCGTTGCAACATGGTGTCGGGCAGCGCGGAGCCGCCCGGGTTCACCTGACGACGCCGTGCCCGGTCATGTGGAGCATGGCCATGTGCGCATGTTTGCCTGCGGTGTTAAGGGCAATGGGGCCTGCGGATTTTATGGTTCCGCTCGCATATTCGGCCTCGG
Organism: Betaproteobacteria bacterium; assembly: GCA_031382195.1. Classification (GTDB taxonomy): domain Bacteria; phylum Pseudomonadota; class Gammaproteobacteria; order Burkholderiales; family JACQAP01; genus JACQAP01. Next base: position 1,133 of record JANMYN010000751.1, on the reverse strand, counting down.
TATATTCAAAGCCCTGGCGCAGCGAAACCTTGGCGTGGTGCGGCTGGCCGGTGACGGGGTTGCGGATCGCCTCGGTCTTGACCTCGACCACGCCGGGAACGCTGACATGGCCGTCGCATGATTTCATGTCGGCTTTGAAGTCGATCTTCTTGAACATCGGCGGGTGCACCTTGTCGCACATCGATACGAAGACCTGAAAGAAGGTGGCGCCCGGCTCGGTGTCCTGGCCCGACATGATCTTGAGGAGCGCCTCGCGCTGTTCGGGCGTGGCGCGCTCGTCGACGATGGGCTGGATTTCGCCATGGCCCATGTGGATCGGGCCCGGCCAGGCGGCCGTCGCGGCAATGCGCAGGCCGTCGAGTTTCACCTTGCCGTAATGGCCCTTGTCGATCTGTACGCCGACCGCCGCGCGGCAAGTGCCGTCAGTGGGCAGGGCGTTGAATTGGCAGGGGCAGCCATAAGAGCAATTGCAGGACGCGATCTCGGGACCGCGGATCATCCAGTCGGTATGAGCCATGCGCTTCTCCTCTTCGGTTTTATAGTCCTTAGTGAATGACGCCGCCGTCGTGATGGCGGCGGCGGTTGAACTGGCAGTTACCAAACTGATTTGACTGGGATCAGCGCATCGACGTGTGCCATGGCCTCCCCCATCGCGCGTTACAGAGGATCAACCATAGCGCATATCTCCATCACTGTCATTTTGGTTTGGCACTGTGCGGGATTGTTCAATCGCGTGGAGGATCGACAATCAACCCGCCATACATTTGTCCATGAAAGTTTTCTTGTTCGACGGCGAAACATTGGACTGTCTCGCGAAGTCCTCGCATTTAAGCCGCTTCTTCTCGGCAGCAGAATTTGGACCTGGAGCCGGCGGATTTGCCGCCGGAGTTGCAGGGGAAGCCGCAGATGGCTTGGCAGGAGCGGTGGTGGCGGGCGCAGGAACAGCGGGAGTGGCGGGGCGTGTCGCCTTCGCTTCCGGCTTCGCCGCGGCTTTCGGCTTTGTCTTGGCTTTGGCCGAGAGGCAGTCCTTAACGTACGCCTTGCGCTTATCGCCCTTCAGTCCTTTTTTTTCGGCGGCGGCGTTGCAAGCTTTTGTTTTTTCCTGTTGGTCGGTGGCAGCCAGAACGGGCATG
>JANMYN010000744.1:0-6381 GCA_031382195.1 Betaproteobacteria bacterium | reverse complement strand
CGTGTAGAAGAAACAGAAGAAAATAATCGCCGAGGCATACAGCAATACGTAAATCGGCTGCCCCGGATGCAGCGTCCCGCTGATATCGCGCAGCCATGTCATGCTTTCGCTACTTCCAAACCAGCCGGCCAGTGTTGCCGGAAACAATATGATGCTCGAGGCGAATATCGGCGGAATCACACCTGACATGTTCAGCTTCAACGGCAGATGCGAACTCTGTCCGCCATACACCTTGCGGCCGACCTGCCGTTTCGCGTAATTGACCAGTATCTTGCGCTGGCCGCGTTCGACGAAAACCACGAATGCCGTCACCAGGATCGCTCCTACCAGCAGCAGCAGTACCAGCGGGATCGAAAACGCGCCCGTGCGCGCCAGCTCCAGCGTGCCCCCGACCGCTCGCGGAAATCCCGCGGCAATGCCGGCAAAAATGATCAACGAAATCCCGTTGCCGATGCCGCGCTCGGTGATCTGCTCGCCGAGCCACATCAGGAACATCGTTCCGGTCACCAGCGTCACCACCGTCGTGAAGCGAAACGCGAGACCCGGATCCATTACCAGCCCGCGTTGCGATTCCAGCGCTATCGCAATGCCCAGCCCCTGGAAAGTCGCCAGAAACAACGTGCCGTAGCGCGTGTATTGCGTAATCTTCCGGCGGCCGGCCTCGCCCTCCTTCTTCAGTTGCTCGAGCGTCGGCGACACGACAGTCAGCAGCTGCATGATGATCGAAGCCGAGATGTACGGCATGATCCCCAGCGCGAAGATCGTAAATCGCGATAAGGCGCCACCGGAGAACATGTTGAACATGTCCAGGATGCCGCCCTTCTGCGCCTTGAACAGCTCCGCCAACTGCACCGGGTCGATACCGGGCACCGGAACGTGCGCGCCAATGCGATAGACGATCAGGGCACCCAGCAAGAACAACAATCGGCGCTTCAAATCGCCAAACTTGCCCCCGATCAAAGTGTTCTCTGCCAAGCTTTACCCTTCGACGCTGCCGCCGGCCTTTTCAATGGCCGCACGCGCGCCTTTCGTGACCAGCAATCCGCGCAAATTCACTTTGCGCTTGATTTCCCCATTCAGGATTACTTTGGCCGCAAGAGCCGCATTGGGTATCACACCCGCCTGCTTGAGCACGAGAATATCGATGTCGGCCACCGGCAATTTGTCGAGCGAAGACAGCCTCACTTCAACCGTGTCACCCTTGGTGAGAGAAACGAAGCCACGCTTCGGCAACCGCCGGTGCAAAGGCATCTGACCGCCTTCGAAGCCCACTTTGTGGAAGCCGCCCGAACGCGCCTTCTGACCCTTGTGGCCGCGACCCGCTGTCTTGCCCGATCCGCTGCCAATGCCGCGCCCAACACGTTTTTTTGCGTGCTTGGAGCCGGCTGCCGGTTTGATCTGGTTCAAACGCATTTATGCCTCGCACTTCACCAGGTAATTCACCTTGTTGATCATGCCACGCACCGCCGGAGTATCTTCCAGCTCAACCGTATGGTTGATGCGCCGCAGCCCAAGGCCACGCACCGTTGCGCGATGGCTCCCCCGGGTGCCGATCACGCCACGCACCAGCGTGACCTTGAGCGTCTTTCCCGACTTCTTTGCAACCGCTTTTTTCTTGGCCATGTTTTTTCAGTACCCGGTCAGCCCAGGATCTCTTCCATTGTCTTGCCACGCTTCGCGGCGATCTCGGCAGGCGTGCTCATACCCTGCAGGCCGTTGATCGTCGCGCGCACGACGTTGTACGGGTTGGTAGAGCCCAGGCACTTGGCAAGAACATTGGTTACCCCCATGACTTCGAAAATCGCGCGCATGGGTCCACCGGCTATGATCCCGGTACCTTCCGATGCCGGCTGCATGAAGACCTTGGCCGCGCCATGTTCGCCGACAACCGCGTGCTGCAGAGTCCCGTTCTTGAGACTGATCTTCACCATTTTGCGGCGAGCCTCGTCCATTGCCTTTTGCACCGCCACCGGCACTTCCCGGGCCTTGCCCTTGCCCATGCCGATTCCGCCGTCGCCGTCGCCGACCACTGTCAGCGCCGCGAAACCGAGAATGCGCCCGCCCTTCACCACCTTGGTGACGCGGTTGACCGACACCATTTTTTCGCGCATGCCGTCGCTGCGATCTTCCTGTTGCTGCATTCTGGCCATGGTTTATATCCTCAGAACTTAAGTCCGGCTTCGCGTGCCGCTTCCGCAAGGGCTTTCACCCGCCCGTGATACTTGAATCCGGCACGATCGAATGCCACTTGCTCCACACCCTGCGCCTTGGCTTTTTCAGCAATACGCTTTCCAACCACGGCCGCCGCCTTGACGTTGCTGCCGTTGCCGACTTCCTTGCGCACGTCGGCTTCGAGCGTCGATGCCGAAGCGAGCACCTTGGAAGTGGGATCGATCACCTGGGCGTATATATGGTCATTAGAGCGATACACTGCAAGCCTTACCGCCTTCAATTCCGCGATCTTGGCGCGGGTCTGGCGGGCGCGGCGCATGCGCGATTTTTTTTTGTCGATCATGGTCGTCGGCTCCGTTACTTCTTCTTGGTTTCCTTCAATACCACACGCTCGTCGGAATAACGCACTCCCTTGCCCTTATACGGCTCCGGGGGGCGATAGCCGCGTACTTCCGCTGCAACCTGGCCGACGGTCTGCTTGTCGATGCCCTTGATCAGAATTTCGGTCTGCACCGGCGTCTCCACCTTGATGCCCTTGGGCATCTGATGCACGACTGGATGCGAAAAGCCCAGCGTCAGGTTGAGCTTGTCGCCCTGGGCCTGTGCGCGATAGCCAACGCCAACGAGCTGCAGCTTTCTTTCGAATCCTTTGGTCACGCCCTGCACCATGTTCGCAACCAAGGCTCTCAGCGTGCCGGACATCGCGTTAGCCTGGATCGACTCGTCCATCGCCTTGAAGACTATGTGGTCTCCGTTTCTCGTAACTTCCACAGTCGCCGATAGCTGTCGCGACAGCGTGCCCAGCGGTCCCTTGATCGAGATCTGACCCGACGCGACGGTCACGTCCACGCCCTTCGGAACGGTGATCGGAAGATTGCCAATACGAGACATCTTGATTTGCTCCTGTGCCGTTTTACGCAACGATGCACAACACTTCGCCGCCGACGCCGGTTTGGCGCGCCTTGCGGTCGGTCATGACACCTCGGGAAGTGGACACGATCGCCACGCCCAATCCATTCATGACTTCGGGAATATCGCTCGCCGGCTTGTAAATACGCAGGCCCGGCCGGCTCACGCGCTCAATGCGCTCGATCACGGGACGACCGGCGTAGTATTTCAGTCCGATCTCCAGAAACTGCTTGCCGCTGTCGTCGCGAACCGCAAAGTCCTCGATGTACCCCTCGTCCTTGAGGACCTTGGCGATGGATACCTTGAGTTTGCTCGTCGGCATTAGAACCGACATCTTCTCCGCAGTTTGCGCGTTGCGAATGCGCGTCAGCATATCGGCAATGGGGTCACTCATGCTCATCCGGAATCTCCTGCTACCAGCTTGCTTTGGTCACGCCGGGAATCTCGCCACGCATGGCGATTTCGCGCAGCTTGTTGCGGCCGAGGCCGAACTTGCGGTACACCCCGCGGGGGCGGCCGGTCAGCGCGCAGCGATTACGCAGCCGGACCGGGCTGGAATTGCGCGGCAGTTTGCCCAGCTTGTCGCGCGCTTGCGTACGCTCCTCGTCGGATGCCTTGCTGTTATTGATGATCGCAAACAGTTCGACGCGCTTGGCCGCGAATTTCTTCACGGTAAGCCGGCGCTTTTGGTCGCGATTGATCAGAGCGGTCTTTGCCATGCCGACCTCAGGTCTTGAAGGGGAACTTGAAGGCGGCGAGAAGCGCACGCGCCTCGTCGTCCGTCTTCGCAGTCGTTGTAATCGAAATATTCAACCCCCGGAGCATGTCGATTTTGTCGTACTCGATCTCCGGAAATATGATCTGTTCCTTCACGCCAAGGTTGAAATTGCCGCGCCCGTCGAAGGATCGCGCCGATATACCGCGGAAATCGCGGATACGCGGAATCGCAATCGAAACCAGGCGATCCAGGAATTCGTACATGCGCCCGCGGCGCAGAGTCACCATGCAACCGATCGGGTAGTCCTTGCGGATCTTGAATCCTGCTATCGATTTTTTGGCCGTGGTGACTACCGGCTTCTGCCCGGCAATTTTGATCATGTCGCCGACGGCATTCTCGAGAATCTTCTTGTCGTTGACGGCTTCGCCCACGCCCATGTTCAGGACTATCTTGTCGATGCGCGGAACCTGCATGGAAGTCTTGTAACCGAACTGCTTCATCAAAGCCGGCACGACCGCGTCACGGTAATGCGTACGCAGCCGCGCCGCCTGCGCTGGAACGGCTTTCTCTGTAGCTGCTGCTTTTGCCTTCGCCTTCGCCATATCTTCCTCTTACGCGTCCAGCATCTCGCCGTTCGACTTGTAGATTCGCACGCGGCGGCCGTCGTCCATGCGCTTTACGCCGATCCGGTCCGCCTTCTGAGTGGTCGGATTGAACAACGCCACGTTGGAGACGTGGAGCGGCATCTCTTTCGCGACAATGCCCCCGGTGGTGCCTTTCATGGGATTGGGCTTCTGGTGCTTTTTGACATTATTGGCGCCTTCCACCAGCACATAGCTCTCGCTCAGTACGCGCAGCACAGCGCCCCGTTTGCCCTTGTCCTTGCCGGTGATAACGACGACGTTGTCGCCTTTGCGAATCTTGCGCATGATCTTTCCTTACAACACTTCGGGAGCAAGCGAGACGATTTTCATGAAACGCTCGGTACGCAACTCACGGGTAACCGGGCCAAAAATACGCGTGCCGATCGGCTCAAGCTTTGCGTTGAGCAGAACCGCCGCGTTGGAATCGAATTTCACCAGCGAGCCGTCCTGACGCCGCACGCCGCTGGCTGTGCGCACAACGACGGCGTTGTAGATCTCGCCCTTCTTGACGCGTCCACGCGGCGCGCAATCCTTGATGCTGACCTTGATGATGTCGCCAATGCCGGCGTAGCGGCGCTTGGATCCACCGAGCACCTTGATGCACATGACCGAGCGTGCGCCGGTGTTATCGGCTACATCCAGCCTGCTTTGCATTTGAATCATTTGCTTTCTCTCTCCAACTTCGTCTGCCTCGTACTGCGGGTCGGCAGACCAGTTTTGGAACCCGTCCGGGTCAGAAGCCGGATTGCCACAGGGCGTTCCGGTAAAAAGGCGGCATTCTATGGAAAAAACGCCGCCCAGGCAAGGGGCTTAAATGTCCTCTTTGGCCTTTTCAACCAGCTTTACCACTTTCCACGCCTTGGTCTTGGACAGCGGGCGGGTCTCTTCGATCATGACCAGGTCGCCCGGATGAAATTCGTTTTTTTCATCGTGTGCGTGGTATTTCTTGGAGCGTCTGACGAATTTGCCATACAGCGGGTGCTTGACCTTGCGCTCGACCAGAACCGTGACGGTCTTGCTCATCTTATCGCTGGTTACCCGGCCGGTCAGTTTGCGGGGATTGGACGTGGATGCTTGTTCGTTCATGCTGGTTTCGCCTTTTCACCGATCAACGTGCGCACGCGAGCAATCTCGCGCCGCACCTTCTTGATTTCGCTGGTGTTGGTGAGCTGCTGGGTGGCCAATTGCATGCGCATGGAAAACTGCGCCTTCAGGAGTTCATTGAGCTCCTTGCCCAGATCGGCCGCGGACTTGGTCCGGAGTTCGGTCGCCTTCATCGCTTATCCCACCTGTCTGATTACAAACGTAGTCTGGATCGGCAGCTTGGCTGCGGCCAGGCGGAACGCCTCGCGTGCCAGCGTTTCGTCGACACCGTCCATTTCGTAGAGCACCTTACCGGGCTGGATTTCCGCCACGTAGTACTCCGGGTTGCCCTTGCCGTTGCCCATGCGCACTTCCGCGGGCTTCTGCGAAATCGGCTTGTCCGGGAAGATCCGGATCCAGATTCGTCCACCGCGCTTGATGTGGCGCGTCATTGCGCGACGCGCAGCTTCGATCTGACGCGCCGTCAACCGGCCGCGGCCAACGGCCTTCAGGCCGAATTCCCCAAAGCTGACCTTTGCCCCGCGGGTTGCCACACCGGTGTTGCGGCCCTTCTGTTCCTTGCGATACTTCCTTCTAGCTGGCTGCAGCATGCTTTGCTCCTCGTCGTGCTTTGCGCTCGGGTTCAGGAGCAGGTGCGGCCACCGGTTGCTCGCCGCGCGCCAGCAGTTCGCCTTTGAACACCCAGACCTTGATGCCGATCACCCCGTAGGTCGTTTTCGCTTCTGAGAATCCATAGTCGATATCCGCACGCAAGGTATGAAGTGGTACGCGGCCTTCGCGATACCACTCGGTACGGGCGATTTCTATCCCGTTCAGGCGTCCGGCACTCATGAT
>JANMYN010000725.1:0-3971 GCA_031382195.1 Betaproteobacteria bacterium | reverse complement strand
ATCTTCCGGAGGATTTTCTGGCGCAGATGAAACAGGACGCTACGCCACCTTTACCCAGCATAAGCCCGACAGACAGCCTCGAGAAAATAGAGTTGCAGGCTATCCAGGAAACGATACGCCAAAACCACGGCAACATCTCTGCGGCGGCCCGGCAACTCGGCGTAAGCCGCACCACGCTTTATCGCAAACTCAGGTAACTTGTGTCCCCCTTGCGCAGCGTAGGAAGAACGCGATTCAACCGCACGCCTACGCGATGTCGGCCGGCAGGGTTGACCATCCGGATCGCCGCCTTCATTGACTATCGGCGTCGCAATTTTATGACGCTGCTCGAATGCCTCCCATCGTATCGGTCAAAGCGCAGCTGATCCATCCTGAAACAGTTGTTCAGAACTGAAACACTCCCGGCAAGTCGCGCCGCTGCGCATGCGACTCTGCCTCAGGAAAAAGCATTGACCCTGTAAATCCACTGTGCTGTTATAGCTGCACACGTTCGGTCTGTATTTCCCCGCGGAACGCGTGGGCCTGAAATGGGTATGCCGTAACGGCGGGAGAGGTAGCACGATGGTTGGGCGTGGGGCAACGTGAAGTCCTCGTTCCACTTGAAATTCAAAACACTATAAGCAGGAGGAGAGATGAGAACTAAATTCTGTTACCTGGCGGTCCCGTTGGCGTTAGTCGCTATGACTGGAATCGTGCAGGCCAACTCTGACGTCGAAAAGAACATCGCGAATCCGGCGAACTGGGCGATGCAGGCTGGCGACATGTACAACCAGCGCTACAGCAAGCTGAATCAGATCAATACCGGAAACGTAGGCAAGATGCAGGTGGCATGGACTTTCTCCACCGGCGTTCTGCGCGGCCATGAAGGGTCTCCGCTCGTGATTGGCGACATGATGTATCTGCACAGCGCGTTTCCCAACAAGGTGTTCGCGATTGACCTGAACACGCAGACCATCAAATGGAAATTCGAGCCGAAGCAGGATCCGGCGGTCATTCCGCAGATGTGCTGCGATACCGTTAATCGCGGGCTGGCTTACGCCGAAGGCAAGGTGTTCCTGCAACAGGCGGACAGCATGCTGGTAGCGCTCGATGCCAAGTCCGGCAAGGTGGTCTGGTCGACCAAGAACGGCGATCCGTCGCTGGGCGCGGTGAACACCAATGCCCCGCACGTATTCAAGGACAAGGTGATCACCGGTATTTCCGGGGGCGAGTGGGGTGTGCGCGGCTATATAGCGGCCTATAACATCAACACAGGCGACCTGGTCTGGAAGGGTTACAGCGTCGGTCCGGATGACGAGATGCTGATCGACCCGGACAAAACCACGACCTGGAAGGACGGCAAGGTCCAGCCGGTCGGTGCCGATTCGTCGCTCAGTACCTGGCAGGAAGATCAATGGAAGATCGGCGGCGGTACCACATGGGGCTGGTATAGCTATGACAAGGCGCTGAACCTGATGTACTACGGCACCGGCAATCCCAGCACGTGGAATCCGGCGCAACGTCCCGGTGACAACAAGTGGTCGATGTCGATCTGGGCGCGTGACGTGGATACCGGCAAGGTGAAATGGGTCTATCAGATGACGCCGTACGACGAGTGGGATTTCGACGGCATCAACGAAATGATCCTGGCCGATATCAAAGTCAAAGGCAAAATGACCAAGGCGCTGGTACATTTCGACCGCAACGGTTTCGGTTACACCATGGATCGCACCAACGGCGCATTGCTGGTCGCGCAGAAATACGATCCGACCGTGAACTGGGCAACGCATGTCGACATGAAGACCGGCCGCCCGCAGGTGGTATCGAAATACTCGACGGCGCAAAACGGCCCGGATAAAAATACCAAGGGCGTATGTCCGGCCGCACTCGGTTCGAAGGACGAGCAGCCTGCGTCATTCAGTCCGATCACTGGCCTGTTCTACGTGCCGACCAACCACGTCTGCATGGATTACGAGCCGTTCGCAGTCGAGTATGTCGCCGGCCAGCCCTATGTAGGCGCGACGCTGGCGATGTTTCCGGCGCCGGGCGGAAAAAACATGGGTAATTTCATCACCTGGGATGCCGGGCAGGGCAAGATCGTGCAGAGTCACGGCGAGAAATTCTCGGTCTGGAGCGGGGCGCTCACGACCGCAGGCGGGCTCGCCTGCTATGGCACCCTGGAAGGATACCTCAAGTGCGTGGACGCGAAGAACATCAACAAGGAACTGTACAAGTTCAAGACGCCGTCGGGCATCATCGGCAATGTCTTTACGTACCAGCACAAAGGCAAGCAGTACATTGGCGTGTTTTCGGGCATTGGTGGCTGGGCCGGCATCGGTCTCGCGGCCGGTCTTGAAAAGGATGCGGACGGCCTGGGTGCGGTGGGCGGATACAAGGAACTTGCCAACTACACCGAACTGGGCGGTTCGCTGACGGTGTTTGCGCTGCCGCCAAAGTAAAAAAATAAACCGATTGCTGCTCTGTGCGTTAAGGAAAGCGTCCCGGCCACCGGTCGGGACGCTTTTTTATGAACGATCCCACTTCTGGAGCGTCTTATGAGGGTGTTGCGCCGCATCGTTGTTTTTCTAATGTACGGGTATTTCTGTGCTGCATTTGCCGGTGAACCTCTTTACACCGTGGTGGATGGCAACAAGGTTGATCCGGAGACGCTAAAGGGTTTCAAAGCCTGGCGCGCCGCAGCGTGCGACCGCTGCCATGGCGCCAATCAGCAGGGGCTGGTTGGACCGTCCCTGATCGAACGCCTGAAAACTCTCACCAAGGATGAATTCGTTAAGACCGTCACCGAGGGCAGGCTTGAGAAGGGCATGCCCAGCTTCAAGACCAGCAAGATGGTGATCTCCAACATGGATCACCTTTATGCTTACCTCAAGGGACGTTCCGATGGTGCGATTACCAAATCCAAAGTCGAGCCGATGTAGTAACGCAGCGCTCGTCGCGCGACTAATTGTCGCCTGGACTCTGGCTGTGTCGGTTTGCGGCATGGTGGAGGCCCGGGATGAACCGTTCGTCAAGCCGCGCGCGCTCAAGGTTTGCGACGATCCCAACAATCTCCCGTTCTCCAACGACAAGGGCGAAGGTTTCGAAAACAAGATTGCCGAAATTCTCGCGCGCAACCTCGACTTGCCGTTGGAGGTTTTTCATTATCCGCAGCGGATCAACATCGTGCGCAACACGATTCGCTACAAACTGCCAAACGAATCGGAGTATCGCTGCGATTTGCTGACCGGCGTGCCATCAGATTTCACCGCGGTCGCCACGACACAACCCTATTTTCGCTCGACCTATGTATTGGTGTATGCGAAGGGCCGCAAGCTCGACGTGGCCAGCGCGGACGAGTTTCTCGCGCTCGACAAATCCGTGATTTCGGGTCTGAAGATAGGCGTCTATGAACGCACGCCCGCAGTCGCCTGGCTGAAGAAGCACAACCTGCTGGACCAGGCCGCGCACTACCGGCTGCTGAACGCCGATCCGAGTCACTATCCGGGCAAAATAATCGATGACGATTTGGTCGGGGGCAAGATCGATGTCGCCGTAGTGTGGGGTCCGATCGGCGGTTATTTCGCCAGGCGCATCGCATCACCGCAACTGGTCGTGCTGCCGCTGAAGTCGGAACCGGGTGTACGCATGGATTTCGGCGTCGCGATGGGGGTGCGCCAGGGGGAGAAGGCATGGCGCTCGCTCGTCCAGCAAGCCATCGATCAATCCCGCGACGATATTTCGCAGCTTCTTCTGGAATACGGCATCCCGACCGTGGATGACAAGGGTGAGTCGATACGCTAAGACGGTACCGCATGCTGAAAATGTTAGGGCTGGTAATTGCATACGGCTGCGGATGCTCGGCGGCGCAAGGGGCGCCTTTCGAACATGCCTATTGGATCGCGGTATCTTCCCACGTTGTAAGAATCGAGGCATCCCGTCCCAACGGCGGCTACGCCCTGGGCACCGGCGTTGTGGTCGACCGGGGCAAGGTG
>JANMYN010000637.1:0-4051 GCA_031382195.1 Betaproteobacteria bacterium | reverse complement strand
GTCTTCGAGCAGGCAGTACAACAGGAACACGTCGAGAAGCCGGATCGTTGCTGCGTCGATGCCGATTGCGCAAAATGGATCGAGGTCCATCAGCCGTACTTCGATGTATTCGACGCCGCGCTCGCGCAATGCGTGCAGCGGCCGTTCGCCCGGACGGATGACGCGCTTCGCCCGGATCTTGCCGTAGAACTCGTTCTCGATCTGCAGCAGACTGGTGGCGAGCTGGCGATAATCGTCGCCGTCGCGGATGCCGATCGCCTCGTAAGGCGGGTAGGGTCGGGTGAGTGCCTCGAATAGCGAGGCGCCGTAGTTCTCGAGATTGTTGTAGCTCACCGCGAGGGTGGACTGCGCGTCGCTATGGTAGCCAAGCCGTCCCATGCGCAACGACGTGGCGTGCGGCAGATGGTAGGTACCGTTGGCAAGCTCGCGCAACTCGTGCTTGCGGCCTTCGACAAAACTTGCACACACCGCGGGCGATGCGCCGAACAGGTAGAACATGAGCCACGCATTGCGCCGGAAATTGCGAATGAGTGCGAAATACGCTTCGTTCGGTTCGCCCAGGCTCGAGACCGGCCAGAAGGTGTCGGGCAGGGAAAAATTGTAATGGATGCCGGAAATCATCTGCATGCGCCTGCCGTAACGGTGCGACAAGCCGGTGCGGTACACCGTTTTCATGCGGCCGACGTTGGAGCGGCCATAGCGGCCGATCGGAATTGACGCATCCGCGGGCAGTCCGCAAGGCATACTCGCGCACCACATCATCTCGTCACCAAGCGCGCGATAGACGACCTGGTGAATCCGGGTGAGTTCCTCGAGGCAGGCCTCGACGCCGGTGTGCACACCGGTGATCAGCTCGAGCTGCGACTCGCTGAAATCAGTGGTGATGTGCGGGTGGGTAAGCGCCGAGCCCAGCGCCAATGGGTGCGAGGTCATGGCGAGCTTGCCCTCGGGGCGCACGCGCAGGCTTTCCTTCTCGATACCGCGACGGATGCCCTTGAGCACAGTGGGCGAAAGTGTGCGCAGTCGTTCCTGGATCTTGTTCAAGCGGGAGTGCCTCGACGTAGACTGGGGCTGAAGTGACAGAGGTATGGGTCGATTCTTTTCGCAAGTTGCCGGGGCAGGCGCGCGCCTATTTGCCGAGTGCTTCGACGATATCCGCTACGAGTTGGTCCTGCGCCCAACGCTTGCCAATCGGATCGACGCCGGTGCGCACGATTACCAGACCGTGTCCCGGAACGATCGTCACGAACTGGCCCTTGTTGCCAGCGGTCGTGAACGTGCCGGGCGGCACGCCCGGCATCTGATCGAGCAACCAGAATTGCGCGCCATAACCCCATTGTCCGGTGACCGGGGGGCGCGTCGGCGCAGGCGTACTGGAGAATTTCACCCAGCCGTCCGGCAGTAATCTTTTGCCGTTCCACACGCCATCGTTCGACAGCAGCATGCCGAAGCGTGTCAGGTCGCGGGCCGTCGTGTAGGTCTGGCTCGAGCCGACGAAATTGCCCAGATGATCGATCTCCATGCGCGTGTGATACATGCCGAGCGGATGCAGAAGTTCTTCGTAGGGGAAACGCAGGTATTTCTGATCATCCGCGAGCCGATGGCGCAACGCCCGCAGCAGCAGCAGCGTGTCGTTGTTTGCGTACTTCCAGCGTGTGCCCGGGGCGACTTCCAGCGCGGTGGTGGTCACCGCGCTGATCACATCCTCCCCGCCGAAGTAGACCGCGTAAGTATTCGGGCCGCCGCTGAAGAGCCCGCTGGACATCCACAGGAGCTGCTTGTGCGTGATGGCCTGCCGCGGATCACCCGGATAATTCCATTCCGGAATGTTGGCGCGCGCGTCAAGATCCAGCAGGCCTTGTCTGGAGGCGATGGCCAGCAGTGCGGCCGAGATGCTTTTTGCCGTCGACCAGGTGCGATAGCCCGAGTGAATGCCAAATCCCGGGCGATAGCGCTCGGCGATGATCCTGGCGTCCTTGACGATGATGACGGCAGTCGTGACGACCCCGGCGCCGTCGGCGTAACTTTTGCCGTTGAAGGCACGCTCCAATATGGGCGCCAGCGCGTGATGGCGGGCATCGATCCCGCTTACGGGAAGATCGACGCGATCGCCCGCAGGAAACGGCAGATTGCCGACATCGGGCGGGGGCGGGTACTGCACATTGGGCAATCGCGGAATGTCGCCGATCTGCCAGTGCGGTGGCAGTACAGTGCAGCCCATGCTGTCGCGGAAGGCGGCGATGCGCACGATTGCGCCGGAAATGTCCGTCGCCGTCACGATTCTGCGCTGCTCGTCAATGACGGGATCGGGGTAGCCGAGGCTGTCGACGTCGATCAATTCGACCTTCCTGATGTCGCCCAGTGGACGCCCGGAGAAGAAGTGCGCGGAACAGGTAAACAGCGCGCGATACCCCGCTACGATCAAAGGCTCTTTGTCATCCGCGATGCCGGCGGGGCGCTGATAGGGCGTCGCGGCAAGAGCCGGAGCGAGCAGCGAGAGCAGAACAATCGACAGGGTGATATTGTTTTTCATGTGTACGCCCTCATTAATTGAGGGCGTGATTTTACAGAGGGATGCGTTTCGATTAAAGGCGAGGTGGACGTTTTCGCCGTTCCCGAAGCGTAACATGCAAACGAATTGCTGCTGTGCTGGTCGATCCCACCCAAAACAACAAAGGAACTTCATGCCTGCATTCACGCAAGCCCTCATAATCGCCAACGTCATTGTCTATCTGCTGGAATTGCAGATGGGCGGGGTCTTGTTTCAGTGGTTTGCCCTCTGGCCGGGCGCAGGGGTTGGTTTGGCAAGCCTTCCGCTCCTTACGCCTTGGCAGCTCCTCACCTACAGTTTTCTGCATGGTGGCCTGACCCATCTGGCGTTCAACATGTTCGCGTTGTGGATGTTCGGCGGCGAGTTGGAACGGGTGTGGGGCGTGCGCCGCGTGGCCATGGCTTACTTTGCCAGCGTCGTGAGCGGCGGTGCGGCACAGTTGCTGGTCAGCGGCCTGTTTGGTCCTGCCGGAGGTCCCGTTGTCGGTGCCTCCGCGGGGGTCTTCGGAATTCTGCTGGCCTACGCGTTGGTCTTTCCGAATCGGAGGGTCGTGCCACTGATCCCGCCGATTCCCATGCCTGCCCGCGTATTCGTGCTGATTTACGCCGTGCTGGAACTGGTGCTCGGTGTCACCGGAACGCAAGCGGGCGTGGCGCACTTCGCGCATTTGGGCGGATTGCTGGGCGGCTGGCTGGTTTATCGCTACGGACGCAGCGCACCGGGTAGCTGGCGCGGCCGATAAATAATAGGTGAAAGGGAAAAGGTGAAAGGGAAAAGGTGAAAGGTGAAAGTGGAAAGACCAAAGGCATGAAGGCTATCGCATGCCAAATAATTGTTACAGGGCCATAGCGCCTGAGTCACGGCTCTTAACTTTTACCTTTGACCTTTTCCCTTTCACCTCGTATTTACTGTATATCGACTTCGAAATTGCGCGGCGCCTCGGGCGCCGTCGCGACATCGAAGTAGACGCGGCCGATTTCCCGTTCGTCCGTGGTTTCGACCTGCAACTTCCAATCACCGGGCTGATAGTTGGATTTCACGCCGTAGCCGCGGAAGCCTTGCTCGCGTCCCCCGAGTATCTTGATGGGAATGGAGTCCTGCAGTCTCCATCTCCCCGCGTTGTCCTTCCAGTACCAGCGCATCAGCACCTCATCGGAAAATCGTGTTGGCGAGAAGATGCGGAAATACACGTACACCTTGTCGCCGGATTGCGCGAGGAATTGCTGATCGCCATGGTGCCAGATGCGCCAGAACGGCCGCTCGTGGCTGAGCCTGTACGTATCCTCGCTGCGCTCGACGTCGTGATAGACGCCGATGAACGGAATGGACAGCGGCACCGGCGGGATCAGCCTGAACAGATAGAGTGACAGGAAGCTGATCAGCACCAGGCCGAAGGGCAGGAGGATTTGCCGCATTGCCTGCCGCGCCCGATCGGGCGCGTGAATGCGGATGCGCCGGTTGATCACGGCAAGCGGCACGCAACCCACCAGCATCGACAGC
>JANMYN010000628.1:0-1775 GCA_031382195.1 Betaproteobacteria bacterium | reverse complement strand
TGATCGTCATCATCGGCATGGTCGCAATATTCAAATGGAAGAAATGGCTCTAGGCTCTAGGAGCAGGGACGAGGGACGAGGTCTGAGGGGCGAGGGAAAAGACTATATCAGGCGCCGCGCACCAACGCTTTGCGGTTCAATCTGTTTCGGAGACCGGGCCACGGCCGCGTTTGAGGGTTGAGCGGGTGCGTTTGCCGGCGATGCGGCGCTCTTTCGACGCTCGCGTCGGACGTGTCGCGATGCGCGCTTTTGGCCTCACTGAAGCAGCGCGCAGCAAGGTCGCCAGGCGAGCCAGGGCGTCGCGGCGGTTTGCCTCCTGGGTGCGAAAGCGCCCGGCATCGATTACCAGCACGTCCTGAAGACTGACCCGCCGGCCGCCAAGCCGCCGCAGCCTCGATTTCACTTCCAGCGGCAGCGAACGGCTGGCACCGATGTCGAAGCGCAGTTCGACTGCTGTGGAAACCTTGTTGACGTTCTGTCCGCCGGGGCCAGATGCACGCACGTGTCGAAACTCCAGCTCCGCTTCCGGTATGGAAAAATGATGCAATACAGCCCTCCCTCGATGCTGCGGCGTCCTGCGCCGCGACGCCGGCATTCTGCCACCGCTGGCGACCGCCGGATCATGCGGCATTGCAGCACGCGAAGACGTACGACTGGAACCGGTTTTAGGCAAGCCAGGAAATTCTCCCGGCGTGCTTGCAATCGAAAATGATGCGGGCTACATTTGCGGCGGGCTCCCCTATCAACGAAGCTTGAACAAGACGTTAATAAACAGGCGGCGTTAACAGGTCAATCTGTATTCAAAAAGTTTTGCCCAATCCACTAAATAATATGAACGGGAGAGAGTTATGAAACGATGGACTTATACAGGGGTCGCCAAGACCCTGTCCGCGGCAGCTTTCGTCGGCTTCGCTTCCCAGGCAATGACAGCAGATGTCACTTGGGATCGCCTGCTGAACGCTGACAAGGACGCAAACAACTGGCTCATGTATCACCAGTCTTTCAAAGGCTGGCACTACAGCGGCCTGGATCAAGTTAACGCCGACAACGTCAAAAATCTGCACGTAGCCTGGTTGCACACCCCTTCTGCCAGCAAACGCGGCATTCAGTCTTTCCCGCTGGTAGCGGACGGGGTTCTGTACTACACCAGCTCGTCGGGTCAGGTTTGGGCTCTTGACGGCGCCAGCGGCGCAGTGATCTGGCGCTATCAGGCCAAGATCGACACCGAGCGCTCGGAAGGCACCTTCTACAATCCGTACAACCGCGGCCTGGCCATCGGCTACGGCAAGGTCTACATCGGCACCGTCGACGGCCGCATGATCGCCCTAGACGCGAAGACCGGAAAAGTGGCCTGGGACAACACCATCCTCAGCGTCGAAAAAGGCAACAAAGGCTTCACCGGCGCACCTGTGATCGTGAAGGACAAGGTTATCATCGGTTCGAACGGCGGCGAGTTGTCGGGCTGCTGCGGTCCGATTTTCGCCGTCAACGCGCAAACAGGCGAAGTTGCCTGGCAGTTCGACACCATCGGTGGCGATGAGCGCTCCCGCCAGTCCTGGGGCAACGACTCGTGGAAGATCGGTGGCGGCGGTGGCTGGATGACCGGTTCCTACGATGCCAAGACCAATACGGTATGGTGGGGTACCGCCAATCCGGCGCCCGACTACGACTGGGCAGGCGAGAACTGGAAGACCGAAGGCCCGCGTCCAGGTGAAAACCTGTATAGCTCCTCCGTGGTCGTTCTGGATGCCGATTCCGGTGAGCTGAAGTCGTAC
>JANMYN010000622.1:0-3064 GCA_031382195.1 Betaproteobacteria bacterium | reverse complement strand
CGCCATGATGCGATCGGTTAAAGTTTACATCCGAGCCCCCACGGAGCATCAAGAAGTTTTCTGAAACGGGTGTTCACTTTCGGCGCATTGGGGCCGAATATGTAGCGTAATGCGACACCCGGACCGCTATTTCACCGATTTTAAGATTCAGAATCCGACAATAAATGTCTGACGCTGTCCATGCGCGCGAATTCGTTAATGTTCCCTGCCCCTTCTGCGGGCTGCTGTGCGATGACTTGCGCGTCGAAGTCGCAAAAGATGCCGCAGCGGTGATCGCCAACGGATGCGCGAGAAGCCGCGCAATGTTCGCCGGGAATGCGCCGGCTACGGCCAGCGCTCTCGTGGACGGCAAGCCCGCCGATCTGGCCAGCGCGATCGGTCACGCAGCGCGGATTCTGCGGGCGGCGCGGCAACCGCTGCTGATTTCAGCCGGGACGGACGTAGCGGGCATGCGCGTCCTCATCGAACTCGCCGAGCGCAGCGGAGGTATCGTCAATCACGCGAATGGCGAGGCGTTGTTGCGCAATCTTCGGGTTCTCCAGGACACCGGCTGGATCAGCACGACGCTGACCGAAATTCGCAATCGCGCCGACCTCCTGGTGGTTGCCGGCACCGACATTACCAGCCGTTTTCCGCGTTTCTTCGAGCGCTGCTTCGGGGATTTCGACCGGCTGTTCGAGACCGGCACGCGCGAACTTTGGTTTCTCGGCGGGGCACCGGACGATCTGCCCGCTGCGTTGCGCAAGAGGACAAAATCTCTGTCCATCGAACCGACCCGGCTTGCCGAATTCTTCAATGTGCTGCACGCGCTATGGGCGGGTCGCGCATTGACGGCAAAGACCGTAGCCGGCGTACCGATCGAGAAACTATCCGCACTTCTTGAGCGCATGCGCGCCGCGCGCTATGGCGTACTGACGTGGGCCGCGGCCGATCTGGCGTTTCCGCACGCCGATCTCGCCATCCAGTCCATGTGCGAATTGGTCCGGGCGTTGAATGCGCAAAGCCGGTTTTGCGTATTGCCGCTCGGCGGCAGCGACGGCGACCTGACGGC
This sequence comes from Betaproteobacteria bacterium, assembly GCA_031382195.1. Taxonomy (GTDB): domain Bacteria; phylum Pseudomonadota; class Gammaproteobacteria; order Burkholderiales; family JACQAP01; genus JACQAP01. The sequence continues at coordinate 2,013 of JANMYN010000622.1, read as the reverse complement.
GATGCAGGTCACAACCTGGCAGACCGGATTTCCCATCCGGGTGAATTTCAGCAGTGGCGCGCCCGCACAAGATTCGGCCAGGCCGCTTGGCCTGCGCGGCGAGGCCGACGCGCTGCTGTTCGTATCCGCTCTGGATACTGCACGCACGCCACCGGCGACCGGCACACCTTCGATCGTGCTCGGCAGGCCCGGCATGCGCGCCGACGGTTGCTCGGTGTTCATCCCGGTCTCGGTTCCCGGCTTGCACCATACCGGCCATCTCTACCGCGCCGACAACGTTGTCGCCATTCACTTGCGCAAATTAACCGGATCCGCGCTGCCGTCCGCCGCGCAGGCTTTGCAACGCATTCTCGACGCCATGAAGGAGACGCATTGATCAGGCTTGCAGGCGGGCGTATTTTCGATCCCGCTCATCGTATCGACGGCGAGGTCCGCGACCTGTTTGTGAACGACGGACATCTTGTCGCCCGGCCGCCTCCCGGCACTGCGATCGATCTTGAATTCGATCTCGCCGGTCGCGTCGTCATGGGCGGCGCGATCGACATACATACCCATATTGGCGGCGGCAAGGTCAACATCGCGCGTGCGATGCTTCCGGAAGATCATCGCGACAGCGCCTTTGCGCGCACGGACATCACCCGGTCCGGCAGCGGCGTTGCTGCGCCGTCGACCTTCGCCACGGGTTATCGTTACGCCGAAATGGGCTACACCGCATGTTTCGAGCCGGCAATGCTGCCGGTCAACGCACGCCAAGCCCACATGGAAATGGGCGACACGCCGATTGTCGACAAAGGCGGCTACGCCATGCTCGGCAACGACGATTTCCTGTTGCGCCTGATGGCCGCGGGTGCCGACCAGGGCGTGATCAACGACTATGTTGCCTGGACGCTGCATGCCACCCAGTGCATCGCCCTCAAGGTCGTCAACCCCGGCGGCATCAGCGCATTCAAGTTCAACGCGCGCAAGCTCGATGTTGACGAACCGCATCCGCATTACCGCGTGACCCCGCGAGCGATCCTGACTACATTGACGCGCGCGCTGCATGAGCTCTCGATACCGCATCCGCTGCATGTCCATGCCAGCAATCTCGGCATCCCTGGCAACGTGGCATCGACGCTCGCCACCATCGAGGCGGCGGAAGGGCTGCCGATCCACCTCACGCACATCCAGTTCCACAGCTACGGCACCGAGGGGGGGCGCAAATTCTCGTCCGCGGCGTCCAGTATCGCGGAAGCGCTCGACCGCCACCCCAACGTATCCGCCGATGTCGGCCAGATCATGTTCGGCCAGACCGTGACCGCCTCGGGCGACACCATGGCGCAATATCGAAACGCAAGGCACGCGCATCCGGCCAAATGGCTGTGCATGGACATCGAGTGCGACGCCGGCTGCGGTGTGGTGCCGTTTCGCTATCGCGACGGCAACTTCGTCAACGCGCTGCAATGGGCCATAGGCCTGGAGCTGTTCCTGCGCGTGAAGGATCCATGGCGCGTATTTCTGACCACCGATCATCCGAATGGCGCACCATTCACCAGCTACCCGCATCTGATCCGGCTGCTGATGGACAAGGGGTTCCGCAACGACAAGCTCGCGCAGATTCACCCGGAAGCAGCGGCGCACAGCCAGCTCGCATCGCTGGACCGCGAGTACTCGCTCTACGAAATTGCGATCATGACGCGTGCTGCACCGGCGCGCAGCTTGGGTCTCGCCGACCGGGGCCATCTGGGTATCGGCGGGGCCGCCGACATCACGGTGTACCGCGATGATCCCGATCGCGAGAAAATGTTCCAGGCCCCTGAATACGTATTCAAGGACGGTGAACTGGTGGCGCGCGACGGACGCATCGTGAGGGTCGTGCGCGGCGCCACCCACGTCGTGCGCCCCGAATTCGACCGCAGCATCGAGAAAAGGCTGCGGGATTATTTCGAACGCTATCACACCATCCGTTTCGATAACTTCCCGATTTCCACGGACGAACTGGTCGAATGCGGCAGCCGCGAGGCCCTGGTGCAT
>JANMYN010000200.1:0-7347 GCA_031382195.1 Betaproteobacteria bacterium | reverse complement strand
CTGGGCTAGAAGGGTTCCGGGGGATACCGGTCTAGAAGGGTACTCCGACGTGCTAAAAGGGTTCCGGGGGATTCCACAAGGGATACCGGTCTAGAAGGGTACTCCGACGTGCTGCGCACGTAGGGTATTCGACCATAACCGGCTTTCAGCCATAACTCCGACGTGCTAAAAGGGTTGCCGATCACGGCATACCGGGCTGACGCCCATAACTCCGACGTGCTACGCACGTAGGGTATTCGCCCATAACTGAGGACTGAGGACCGGGTAAAGGCAAGTGCCGCGGAAAAGCAGGTGAAAAGTAAAAGGGGAAATGGGTAAATGAAGCAACAGCAAACATCGGGATCCCGCTGCCGAGTGGTGATCGGGGATTAGGTGATAGACCGTCGGTGGATTCGAGGCGGCTGCGTTCTGGCCGTTTTTTTATGGCCAAAACCCGCCGCGTCTCGGCGACGAAACAATTTGGCTATGCGACGTAAGCGTCCGCGTATATACTTCGCGTATCTATTCTCCAAGGTGCGGACATGAAAACTGCGAAAATATTTCGTCATGGCAACAGCCAGGCTGTCCGGTTGCCAAAGGACTTCCGGTTCGATGCGACCGAAGTTGTCATTGAGAAGGCGGGCGACGTCGTTCTTCTGATCCCGAAACGCCATTCGGCCACGAACCTCAAGGAAGTCCTCGATGGATTCAAAGGCCCGTTCGACCGCGCGCAGCCGGATGCGGCGGAGGAGCGCAACTGGTGAAGCGGTTCCTTCTGGATACGGATACCTGCATCTATCTGACCAATCGCCGGCCTGGATACGAGGTCATTCTCGATCATGTGGAGGGCAAGAGCTACGGCGATGTCGTCGTTTCCAGTATTACTTTTGCAGAGCTGATGTACGGGATCGCAAAGAGCCGGTTTCAGAAGCTGAATCAGCGTGCGGCACGTGTGTTCTTTGCGCACTTTCCGATTCTTCCATTCGATCAGGCCGCCGCAGAAGCCTATGGACAGATCCGGGCGCGACTGGAGACGCGGGGGTCTCCCATCGGGCCGCTGGACACGCTAATCGCAGCGCACGCAGTCAGCGTCGGTGCCGTTATCGTGACAAATAATACGAAGGAATTCTCGCGGGTTGAGAACCTCGCGGTGGAAAACTGGAGCAAGTAGACGAGGACAGAGGGCCGAGTAAAGGCGAGGGCGGAAGAGCAGGGACGAGGACTGAGGACTGAGGACCGGGTAAAGGCGAGTGCGAAAGAGCAGGGGCGAGGACTGAGGACTGAGGGCCGAGTAAAGGCGAGTGCGAAAGAGCAGGGGCGAGTAAAGGCGGCGCGAACTACCTGGGTGGGCAGCCGATTGTCCCGCAGATGGCGTGCATGACCAGTTTGAAGGCGTCCGGTCGGATCGCGCCGACGTTCTTGACCACGAGTTCAGAACTCAAAGTGAAAAGTTTGTCAGTCCGGATCCAGCTCTTCCTCGGGAGTCGACCTCGCAGCAAGCGTGCCGATTCCAGTGCTACGGCACCGGCTTTCTGCTCAACTGACGTAATGCCGGCTGCAATGAAATCGGAGTGCCGATCCGGCGCAGTCAAGACGAGAACCGGACGCTTCTTGGTGGAGGAAAGATCCGAGAACGGGAATGGAATTAAGACAATGTTGCCCGGCTCAGGCGTCATTCCAGGATTCGTCGTCCGGGTTGTCCCAAATCTTGTGCATTGCCGGAAGCTGGGCTGATTTCATTTGTTCGACGCTCGCATCCTTGAGGCCATGCCTGAGCTCCAAGAAGGCAATAAAATCCAGCACCTCGTTTACGAGCGGTTCGGGCAGTTTGGAGAGCCCTCTGATTACTCGATCTACAGCCGTCATTTGCCTTTACCCCGAGAGAGATGGCGCAACGACGGCCATTATATTCGAGCCAAGCGGGGATAGCGACGAGGGCAGGGCCGAGGACTCAGGACTGCCCGACTAAAAGGGTTCCGGGGGATTCCACAAGGGATACCGGGCTGTGCCCATAACCGGTCTTCGACCATAACTCCGACGTGCTACTGCACGTAGGGTATTCGACCATAACTCCGACGTCATGTAGGGTATTCCACCATAACCGTGCCCATAAAGCGCCGTGACGGGCGTGACGGATGGAGCCGTGCAAGCGGACCCCGCATACCTGCGCAGGAATGTCAGTATCCGAGTCTCTCTGCCCCAGGGTTATAATCCGTTGAGTTATGCGGGATTTCATTCTTACAGCGCATGCGGAAAAAGTCCTGGTCGAGCGCGGTATTGCTCTCGAATGGGTGGAAGGCGCGTTGCACAGTCCGGATGAGCTTATCCCCGATCGCGAGGATCCGCATCTGTCGCATGCGCTCAGACGCATCCCCGAATTCGGCAATCGGATTCTGAGGGTGGTCTTTAATAAGGCGTCCAGCCCGACGCGCGTTGTGACCGCGTACTTTGACCGGACATTGAAGAGGTAGAAAATGAAGGTTCATTTTGACGAAAAATCGGATGCCATCTACTTCCGGCTCGACGAGTCGCAGATTGTGGAGTCCGAGGAAGTAAAACCTGGCGTGATCCTTGATTTCAACCAGAACAATGAAGTTGTCGGGGTTGAGATTCTGCGGGTCGGCAAGCGCGTGCCGATCGCGTCTCTGCGTGAAATGAAGTTTGAGGTGGCCTGACGCTCGGGCAGGGTGGATGGGCCTTGCCTTTTGCCTGCCTGAGTTTCTTCGCGCGGGGTGATGAGGGTCAGGCCTATACGTTATAGTTTGGCGACGATCTGTTCTAATCGATCGTCTTTCGGGAGCGATTCGATCTCGCGCTGGATCTGTGCCGCGGGATTTCTATGCGATCTGCCTCGCGCACTGCGCTTTCATGCAGCGCTCGTGGAATGAGGCGGGAGGCCCTGTTTTGCTGGATACCGGGCTAAAAGGGTTCCGGGGGATACCGGCTTTCAGCCATAACTCAGTGAGGTAAGCCCCCGGCTTTGCCGGTGAGGTTGAGGGGGTCAGGCTTGGTATATTGCATAAAGGCAGTATGCCAAGCCCTCTCCGGTTCGTTAGATTTAACGACAGGATGCAAGAGGCAGGAGGCAAGAGGTAGGACTCGGTGCCACCTTCGGCGGCGTACGCGGTGCGCAGTGCTCGGTACGCGGGGTTCAACGCTAGGGAGTGATGAGATCGACGGTGGGAAAGTAGGTCCGATAACGGGTGGGGTCGCGGGTCAGGAGTGGGCAGCCAAGTATCGCTGCGTGGGCGCCGATGAAGAAATCTGACAGCACATTGGTTTTCGCGCCGCCTCGCCGCTTGTATTGGGCGAATGCCTTTCCTGCAAGAAACAGGGCGGAACGCGGAATTTCCCTATAAACCAGTCTGAGGCCCGCAATTACCGCGTCAAGCTTCTCGATGGTGGAGAAAGTAAAGGCCAATTCCGAGTAGATAATGGGATTGATGGCAAGAGTCCGTATGCTGGATTGCTCCCTTAACCTGGTGACAGACCATTGCACCCAGTCCGGATCGTCCTCGAATACGTCCACGAGGATGTTGGTGTCCACCAGCAACATCAGTCGTCGCTTCTCAGCAGCGCCATGAGGTCGTCAGTCCGCCATTTGATGTCCGCCTTTCCGCGCGCAGCCTCAAATTGGTCCTTGGGCTTGCGGCGGGTAACTTGCTTGCCGGCCTTTTTCAGGACTATCTCCCCTTGCGCATTGAGCACGAAGTCGACCTGGCTGCCCGGTGCAAGGTTCTTCGCATCGCGAATCTTCTTCGGTACGGTGACCTGCCCTTTGCGGGTAACGGTGGTTGTCATAGCGAGTGCCTAAAGTATTACTTATGAAAGTACCGGTAATACTACCAGCGTGTTCCCGGTGAATCAACGGCAACCTGAACTCGATGAGCGAAGCGCGCGCATCGATTGCGCGCATAAGGTTCGAGGGTTCTTTTCGATATTGTCGCAGCGGACGAATGACGCTGCGAATGAATAAGATCCTGGAAGGAACCCATCATGGCTACTGACTCCGCTCCTCGTGAGACCATCATCAATCTGCGTGCACCCTCCGCACAGCGGGCGCTCATCGACCAGGCTGCGCAGGTGCAGGGCAAGAGCCGAACCGACTTCATGCTGGAGGCAGCTTATGAGAAGGCCCAGCAGGTGATGCTCGATCGGACCGTGTTCGCGCTCGATGCCAAGCGCTTCGAGCGGTTCGCCAGGATCCTGGATGCACCGGTAAAAACCAACAAGGCTTTTTTTTTGAGATCGGCGCGGCTATTACTGGATCAGGAGTTCAGTGGCGGTTTTTTTCTGCCGCTTCCATGGCTGCCCGGGCGCGCCTCATCAGGCTGGGATGCAGAACGCCGAGCCTGGGAACTTGTCCGCGAGGCGCCCCCGGTGGCACTCCGAACCAGTCTTCATTGAATGGCAGTTCGAAGGTCGATGCGAGGTCGAATTTCGTGGGATAGCTCAATCCCGAAATGGCGTAGGCGTCGCCGTCCGAAGGGGTGATGACGAATTCCCCGGGAAAGAGCCTGTCCACCTTCTGACTTGTCCCGTAAGCCACTTGCACCCAGGTGGCGGCCGCATTTTCGCCAACCTTCAGTACCAAAGCCGGCCGGGATTTTGGCCCAGGCCTCAGCGAAGTATGCTGCGGAAATCTGCACCAGACGATATCCCCCGGTTTTGGCCGGGGGAAGAAACGCGGGGACACTAGAACAGGCTTTCTTTGTCCGTCATTGCCCCTTGCGGCACCAACTTTTTGATGGCTTTGGCCTGCCGTTCGGTCAGGGGCCCATCGTCCGGCTCGTAGCGGGGCAAGGTCTGACTCGCGAGTTGGGCGAGGGCCACGTGAATGACCTGGGTTTCGGTCAAGCCGAGCGTTTGCGCCAGTTTGCCGGCGGTCTTCCGGGACACCCCATAAGGCGTATCGCTGTCTCGATAGCGCAACAGAATTCCGTTGGACTGGTTCTTTGCCTTGGCTGGTGTGCGGGTTTTGACGGTCATGGGCGGCTCCCGGGTAAAGATATCTATATGATATACCACACACGTGAGAGTCGTGTGGGGGAAACGAGCCCCGTGACGAACGTGACGGCGTGACGGGCGTGACGGGGGAAAGGCGAGTGCTGAGTGCGGAAGGGCAGTGCGTAAAATCGGTGCTGCGTGCTGGGTGCTGAGTGCTGAGTGCGAAAGGGGGGAGGGCAGTTCGAAAAAGCAGTGCGCAGTGCGAAGTACTAAGGCGGCGATTCGACAATTGCGCTCGAGGCAAAAGCCCCATAAACTGTACAGACTGTACATAAAGGGGTTGTCGGATGGCAATGAAACGCACCAAGGGCGTGCAGGAAGCGCGGCAGGAATTGCCGGCGCTGGTAGAGGCTGCGCATCGGGGAAGCGGGACCATCATTACCAAGCACGGCAGGCCGTATGCCGCAATCGTCCCCATCAACGAAGCGATGACCAGGCCCCGCGGGGTCACGGTGGCGCAATTACGCGGCACCGGCAAGAAGATCTGGAAGCGGGATGCCGCCGAGGAGGTTTCGCGAATGCGGGATGAATGGCGGTGAGCGCTTCGCCGCTGGACGGGATTCCGCGCGGGGCCGTGATCACTCTGGATACGGCCCCGATTATTTATTTTCTGCAGGACCATCCCGTTTTTGCACCTCTGTTTGCGCCGGTTTTCGAAGCGGCGGACCGGGGCGATCTTGGCATCGTCATTTCCGCGGTTACGCTTGCCGAAGTGCTGACCGGACCGCTTCGGGCTAAAAACGAGGTGCTCACGGCGCGGTATCGGGAGACGTTGACTCGTTCTCCGGGCTGGGAGTTGTGGCCTGTTGACGAGGAGGTGGCGGCGACCGCTGCCCGTTTCCGGGCGGAGTACAGACTCAGAGCCCCGGACGCGATCCAGGTCGCGACCGCGATCGCAAGCCGCTCGCACGCTTTGGTTACCAATGACAGGCGACTGCGGAAAGTCAGGGGGATTCTGGTGCTTGTCCCCGACGGATCTGCCGAAGACGAGTCCGAAAAATAGCAGAGCGGAAGAGCGGTGCGCAGTGAGAAAGATGAAAGAGTAAAACTGTGACGCTTCCGTGAACCTGGGTCCGGGGGGCAACGCCCCTGGAACATGTCAAGGGAGCAGCAGGGTCCGGATGCCGTAACGTTCGTAAACCGGCAGCGCGCGCCGGTCGCAGGTGACTAGTTCGGCGCCGCAACCAGCCGCAGTCGCGGCCACCAGCGCGTCGTAAGCGGTGCCGCCGCTTACCCCGTGGTCGGGCAATCCAAGAATGAAGTCCTTGTAGCTCTGTGCGTTCAAGCGCAGGAACGGCTGTGGAAACCGTGACTTCAGAAAATCACGGACGATGGGGCCAGAAGTCCGGTGTGGCGGAGGCAATCTTGTAAGCACGGAGTAAGTCTCGAGGGCGCAGTGCTCGATCAGGCGTAGCCCGCCGTCAAGGGCGCGTCGCGCGGCGTCGTGGCTCTCGTGCCAGGAGGCAAAGGCGGCGATCACCAGGCTGGTGTCGGCCGCCCTCAACGCCGGACGCGCTCCAACGTGTCGCGAACCTGTTCGGCGGTGAGTGCAGGCAGCTCGGCGTCCGGAACCGCAACCAGCCCCTTCCCCCGCTTCTTCAACTGTATCGGGGTCGGGACGATCTCGATCTCAAGGCGTCCGTCGCCCGCCTTTATCTCCAGCGGCTGGCCCGGTTTGAGGCCCAGGGCCTGTCGCAGCAGTTTGGGCACGACGATTCGCCCGGCAGCATCAATGGTGGCTTTCATGGCAATAAAATTACCATTAAAATGGCATGGCCACAACCCATTTCTCACGGGAAACCGGAGAAACCGGCGCACGGGCGGCGCACCCGCGCACGCGGCAAAGGCGATGGTGGAATAACGAAGTGCGAAAAAAGTAGTGCTCGGAGCGAGGAGCCGAAGGGCGGTGCTCAGCGCGCAAACCCAGTGATTGGTAATTGGTGCCCAGCGTCGCTGGATTCCCCAGGGGGATCTGCTGCGTCGAGCCGGTCACGCTGGAGACTCATTTACGAGGACTCGATTTGGTGCAGCGGTACGGATTTTCCGTCTACGATTCGATGATTGTCGCCGCAGCCTTGTCGGCCAATTGTGAAATTCTGTATTCGGAGGATTGGCAGGACGGACAGCGGATTGACGGACTCTTCATCAGGAACCCGTTCGCTAAGCGAAGACGTTAAAAATGACGACGGGGTCTACGCCCAGTGCGAAAACTTGTTGCCGTGCCGATACGTCCCGATCGGTCACTAAATGGTCAAACGTGGGCAAGCGGCCGGACTACACGCAGTCGATCCTTCATTACGCGCTCGGCGATCTTCAGGTCGTAACCCGCCTGGAGATTTAGCCAATACTGCGGTGATTGGC
>JANMYN010000600.1:0-6939 GCA_031382195.1 Betaproteobacteria bacterium | reverse complement strand
CGAGGATATCTACGCCGGCATCGAATGGGCGGCGGAGTCCGACAGTGCGCGCAAAGTGATCGATTTCCTGATTAAGGAAATGGGAGTCAAGAAAATCCGCTTTCCACAAACTTCCGGAATCGGTATCAAACCGGTGTCGCGAGGGAACCGAACGTCTTGTCCGCAAGGCGATCCAGTATGCGATCGACAACAAGCGTCGGTCCGCCACGCTGGTGCACAAAGGCAACATCATGAAATTCACGGAAGGCGGCTTCCGTGATTGGGGCTACGCCCTAGCAAAGCGCGAATTCGGGGCCGAACTTGTAGACGGCGGTCCATGGATGAAGCTGCCCGCGGGAATCATTATCAAAGACGTGATTGCGGATGCCTTTCTGCAGCAGATCCTGCTGCGGCCGGACGAGTACGACGTCATCGCAACGCTCAATCTGAACGGTGACTATATATCCGACGCGCTGGCAGCTCAGGTTGGCGGCATCGGCATCGCCCCGGGCGCGAATATGAGCGATTCTGTAGCAATGTTCGAGGCGACCCACGGCACTGCACCGAAATACGCCGGCAAGGATTATGTTAATCCCGGCTCGCTGATTCTCTCTGCGGAAATGATGTTGCGCCACATGGGGTGGGTGGAAGCGGCGGACCTGATCGTCAAATCAATGGAGGCGGCCATCCATGACAAAGTCGTAACTTATGACTTTGCGAGACTGATGCCCGAAGCGAAACAAGTGTCCTGCTCCGGATTCGGCAACGCAATGATCGAACGCATGCGGGGCTGAACGCTGCGCCAGAAACAAAAAGCCCGCAACGGCATCGCGGGCCTCGAATATTCTGATACCGTTACGGATCTAGATCCGCTCAGGATGTCAGGCGGCCTGTATGTTGGAGGCTTGCTTGCCCTTGGGCCCCAGGGTGACCTCGAAACTCACCTTCTGGCCTTCCTTCAGTGTTTTGAAGCCGTTCATCTGAATTGCCGAAAAATGCGCAAACAGATCTTCGCTGCCGTCATCGGGCGTAATGAAACCGTAGCCCTTTGCATCGTTAAACCACTTAACCTGACCGATTGCCATACATCCCTTCCCCTGGAGTAATACGCGGGCCGGAAACCCGCCAACCGTTTAAGTTTCAAGTCCGCGTTATCGGCAAAACCGGTACTGCAGTATGCTTGAAGCCAAACACCAGTTCGCTTTGTAGGTTATTTATTTTCGGAAGTCAAGAGGACAAAACGCGCGCAAGCGATTGTTGCAATGCAGTTTTAAGCGCTTCGCCGGGTTCGGGCAGGCATGAATTCTGCACTTGTATTTTCCACGGTATCCGCAAAATTAGGCATAAGTGAAAGTAGTGAGGCGAGTCGAAGGCATGGCAACGGGAAATCGTGACAGCACGCTCCTAGAAGCCGAAAAAAGCAAGGTCAAGCAGCCTCCGCTGTTCAAGGTTCTGCTGCTGAATGACGATTACACACCCATGGACTTTGTTGTTGCGGTTCTGCAGACTTTCTTCTCAATGACGAGGGAACAGGCGACCCAGATAATGCTCAAAGTTCACAGGGAAGGCATGGGCGTCTGTGGGGTGTATCCTAGAGACGTTGCGGCGACCAAGGTTGAACAGGTCATTGCGTTTTCAAAACAGCATCAACATCCGCTTCAATGCGTGATGGAGGAAACATGATTGCGCAGGAGCTCGAAGTCAGTTTGCACATGGCCTTCATGGAAGCGCGGCAGAAACGCCACGAATTCATCACCGTTGAACACCTGCTTCTCGCCATGCTCGACAACCCATCTGCGGCGGAAGTCCTGCGCGCTTGCGCGGCCAACGTCGAGGAACTGCGTAAGCTTCTGACGGATTTCATCAATGAACATACTCCGGTCGTCAGTGGTGAGGATGTGGATACGCAGCCGACACTCGGATTCCAGCGCGTTATCCAGCGCGCGATACTGCATGTACAGTCTTCAGGCAAGAAGGAAGTAACCGGCGCCAACGTTCTGGTGGCAATTTTCGGCGAGAAGGATTCCCACGCGGTGTATTTCCTGCACCAGAAGGGGGTTACGCGCCTCGATGTAGTGAATTTCATTTCGCACGGCATTACCAAGGTTCCGCAAACGACCCCTGCCAAGCCGCAGTCTGAAAGTGAGGCGGATGCCGACCAGGAGCAGAATTCAGGCGGCGCGCTGGAAAGCTACACACTGAACCTGAACGCCCTCGCGATCTCCGGCAAAATCGATCCGTTGATCGGACGTGAGCGCGAACTCGAACGCGTCATTCAAACGCTGTGCCGCCGGCGCAAGAACAACCCGCTGCTAGTAGGCGAGGCGGGTGTGGGCAAGACCGCAATTGCGGAAGGGTTGGCCCGTCGGATCATCGAAGGCGCCGTGCCGGAGATTCTCGGGCGCTGCCAGGTTTACGCGCTGGACATGGGCTCGCTGTTGGCGGGAACCAAATATCGCGGGGATTTCGAGCAGCGCCTCAAAGCGGTGCTCAAGCAGCTCACCGACAATCCCAATGCGATCCTGTTCATCGACGAAATTCATACGCTGATCGGCGCGGGTGCGGCCTCGGGCGGAACGCTCGACGCGTCGAATCTGCTAAAGCCCGCGCTATCCTCAGGCAGCCTCAAGTGCATTGGTGCGACGACCTATATCGAATACCGGGGCATTTTCGAGAAAGATCATGCACTGTCGCGTCGTTTCCAGAAGATCGATGTGACAGAGCCTTCGGTAGCCGAAACGGTGGAAATCCTGCGGGGACTGAAAACAAGATTCGAGGCACATCACGGCGTAAAGTACACCGCGTCGGCGTTGTCTTCGGCTGCGGAACTTTCAGCGCGCTTCATCAACGATCGCCATCTTCCCGACAAGGCAATTGACGTAATCGACGAAGCCGGGGCGGCCCAGCGCATTCTGCCGAAGTCGAAGCAGAAGCGCGTTATCAGTAAACACGAAATCGAAGAGATTATCGCCAAGATGGCACGCGTTCCAGCGCAAAGCGTGTCATCGACCGATCGGAGCAAGCTACGCAATCTCGATCGTGATTTGAAGGCCGTGGTGTTCGGTCAGGACCGCGCCATCGACGCCTTGGCGGCTTCTATCAAAATGTCGCGCAGCGGGCTCGGCAATCCACAAAAGCCGATCGGCAGTTTTCTGTTCAGCGGGCCGACTGGTGTAGGCAAGACTGAGGTGGCACGCCAGCTCGCCTACACGATGGGGGTGGAGCTGATCCGCTTCGACATGTCGGAATATATGGAGCGCCATGCGGTGTCCCGGCTGATCGGCGCGCCGCCCGGTTACGTCGGCTTTGACCAGGGCGGGCTGCTTACCGAGCAGATCACGAAGCACCCGTATTCGGTTGTGCTGCTCGATGAAGTCGAGAAGGCGCACCCAGACATCTTTAACATTTTGCTGCAAGTGATGGATCATGGAACGCTGACTGACAACAATGGCCGTAAGGCGGATTTCCGCAATACGGTTATTGTCATGACCACCAACGCCGGCGCTGCGGAACTGTCCAAGACCATGATGGGTTTCACGCAGCAGCGCGTCGCGGGCGACGAGATGGCGGAAATCAAGCGCATGTTCACGCCGGAATTCCGCAATCGCCTTGATGCCATCATTTCTTTTGCTGCGCTGTCTCCGGACATCATTGTGCGCGTAGTCGACAAGTTTCTGATGCAACTCGAGGAGCAGTTGCACGAGAAGAAGGTCGAGGTGGAATTTACAGACGCGCTCAAGGCTTATCTTGCGCGGAACGGGTTCGATCCGCTGATGGGGGCGCGTCCGATGGCTCGCCTGATCCAGGACACCATACGCAGCGCGTTGGCCGACGAACTATTGTTCGGAAAGCTTGCTGGCGGCGGCAGCGTTACGGTGGATGTCGATGCCGAAGGAAAGACGAAGTTGCTGTTCCACGAGACCAAGCGCGAAGCCAAGGACAAGGAAGAAAGCGTCGCCTGAGAAACGCATATTGGAAAAAGCCGGGCCCTGGTGGCCCGGCTTTTTATTTTATCGCGGGACGTTCGGATCAGGTGGCGCGCGGTCTGGAAGGGTCGGCAATCCACTCGCTCCAGGAGCCTGGATAGAGCCGCCCTCCCTTCAGGCCGGCAATCTCCATCGCCAGCAGGTTGTGGCACGCCGTTACGCCCGAGCCACACTGGCTCACGATTTTTTCCGGCGATCCGTTGCCGACAAATGGCCTGAACTCGTCGCGCAACTGTTCGGGTGACTTGAAGAAACCCTGCGGCGTCAGATTGTCCTTGAAGAAGCGGTTGCGCGCACCCGGAATGTGACCGCCTATCGGATCGATGGTTTCGTTCTGGCCGTGATAGCGATCGTTGGCGCGCGCGTCGATGAGCACCATGTCGGGCGATTGCAGATGCTCCAGCACGTATTTCGTATCCACCGGAGATTTTTGAGGTGTGCCCGTGAATCGGCTCGGTTTTGGCACGGGCACTTCGGCAGTAACTGGATGTTCCGCCGCGAGCCATGCCTGCCAGCCGCCATCGAGAACGGCGACGTTTTGATGTCCCATCCAGCGCAGCATCCACCACAATCGCGAGCCGTACACGCCTGCAGCGTTATCGTAGGCGATCACCTGCTTGTCGTTCGATACGCCCATGCGCCCGAGCCAGCCGGCGAACACGTTCGGATCCGGCAGTGGATGCCGTCCATTGCGCCCGGTCTGGGGCGCGGCGAGGTCGCGGTCCAGATGCGCGAACCGCGCGTTTGGAATATGGGATTGCGCATACGCCTTGATGCCGAATTCAGGGTTGGTCAGCTCGTGACGGCAATCGAATATCACGAATGCCGGATCGTCCACGTGCTGAGCAAGATCGGCGACGGAAATCGACGTGGTATGGCTCATAAGAATTTTGGTCGCTTGGCGCGATGACTGAGTCTGGTCGCGACCGGCAGTTACAAATGTGGTTGAATGCGGGCGCGGACGAATTCGTGAAAATGGATCATGCCGTCTTCCATCGGCGACTGGTACGGACCAAACTCGTTGCGATGCTGCTGGTGAAGCGCGCGGCGACCTTCCGTCATGCGCACGCAGATTTCTTCATCTTCCCTGGCGGTCTCCGCATAGGCCTTTTGCTCCGCTTCGACGAACTCGCGTTCGAATAGCACGATGTCTTCCGGATAATAGAATTCGACGATGTTGGTGCAGTGTTCCGGATCTTTGGGCAGGATGGTGCTGACGACGAGTACGTTCGGGTACCATTCGACCATGACGTTTGGATAGTACGTCAGCCAGATCGCGCCCTGTTTCGGCATCTCGCCATTGTTGTAGCGCAGAACCGCCTCGTGCCACTTCTGATAAGCAGCGGTGCCGGGTTTGCCGAGTGCCTGGTTGAGCCCGACGGTCTGAACGCTGTACCAGTCGCCGAATTCCCACTTGAGGTCTTCGGCATTCACGAATTGACCGAGCCCCGGATGGAAGGGACCAACGTGATAGTCCTCGAGATAGACTTCGATGAACGTCTTCCAGTTGACCGGATATTCATGGGTTATCACCCGATCGAGCATATAGCCGGAAAAATCCAGGTCGGCTAGCACACCCAGCCTGGCCAGATCGCGATTGGGATCGCGTGGTCCCGCAAATTGCAGGCCATTCCAGCCGATCAACGGGGTCTTACCGAGATCCAGGCAGGGGTTGCCCGGGAAGTGCGGGGCGCCGAGCAATTTGCCCGACATGTCGTAGGTCCAGCGATGCAACGGGCACACGATGTTCTGGGCGTGACCGCGACCTTTGAGCATGATCGACTGCCGGTGGCGGCAGACGTTTGACAGCAATTCCACGCCGCTGCGGTTACGCACCAGTACCTTGGCATGGTTCATCCAGTCGAGGGAACGGTAATCCCCCACTTCGGGGACCATCAATTCATGACCGACATAGCCGGGCCCGCCTCCGAACAGGAGTTTCTGTTCGATTTCGGCGACTCTCGGATCGAAATACCAGTCGATCGGGAGTTGAACCGGCGTTCGGGTCAAGGCGGAAACATTAGCCAGGTCGGTCATAACCAGATGTCCCGTGCAGCAAAAAAACAACAAAAAAAACAGCCCCCGGCATGATACAAAAAAATGGGGCGGAATTCAGGAGGAGATTTTCCCTCAAAACCCTACCCGACGCAACGTTTTCAGGGTGTGGAACTTGCCCCTATCAGCATAATCCGACCATCGTTCGTTGACCCGGGTTCCGCGTATGGGCTATTTTTACGATCTTTCCAGACTAGGCGTGCCTTCCATCAGCCGTAGCCCGTGACCAAATCCAAATCCCAGAATCCCCAATCCTTTGAGGCAGCGCTGGCCGAGATCGAGAATATTGTCGCCGCGATGGAGGCGGGACAACTTCCGCTGGAACAATCTCTGACGGCATACAAGCGCGGCGCCGAACTGCTCCAGTACTGCCAGACGCGGCTCCAGGAGGCACAGCAACAGGTCAAAATCCTCGAAGCGGGCATACTCAAGAATTTCGACGGTGACGACAGCACCGACTGATTTTCCGGGCTGGATGCTGGACCGACAGGACCGCATCGAGAGGGCTCTGCATGCTGTATTGCCGTCGCCCGAGATCGCGCCTGCACGCTTGCATGTCGCCATGCGTTACGCCGTACTCGGCGGGGGCAAGCGCGTCAGGCCGCTTCTGGCGTACGGCGCCGGTGAGCTCGCGTGTGCGCAGCCGGAAACGATCGATTGCGTCGCGGCCGCGGTCGAGATGATTCACGTCTATTCGCTGGTGCACGACGACTTGCCGGCGATGGACGACGATGTACTGCGCCGCGGCAGACCGACCGTGCATGTGGAATTCGACGAGGCGACCGCGCTTCTTGTCGGCGACAGCCTGCAGAGCCTGGCTTTCCAAATATTGTCCGAGCATCCGCTCGCGGACGACGCGCGCCGGCAAGTGGAAATGGTCGGGCTGCTGGCGCGCGCCAGCGGTTCCCGGGGCATGGCC
>JANMYN010000562.1:0-7178 GCA_031382195.1 Betaproteobacteria bacterium | reverse complement strand
CTCCTGCGCAAGGGCAAGTGCCCTGTTGTGCGCGGCTTCGAGCTCGGCTCGGCGTCCCTTGAATTCCTCGATCGCCTTTTCGGTTGCACGCTTGGCTTTGCCTTGCGGGATCAGGAAATTGCGGGCGAAGCCGTCCTTGACCTTGACCACATCGCCGAGCTGGCCGAGGTTGTGCACTTTTTCCATCAGGATGATTTGCATGTCTGTGCTCCTCAGTGCAGATCGGTATACGGCAGCAGCGCCAGAAACCGCGCGCGCTTGATGGCCACCGACAACTGCCGCTGGAAGTGCGTCTTCGTGCCGGTAATGCGGGCCGGAATGATGCGGCCGTTTTCGTTGATGAAATCCTTCAGGATTTCAACATCCTTGTAGTCCACTTCCTTGATGCCTTCCGCGGTGAAGCGACAGAATTTGCGGCGACGGAACAACGGGCGATTGCTGCGTTCCTTGCCTTTGTCCTTGCCTTTGCCTTTACTGCCTCCGAAACGTGCCATTGATCTATCCTCGATTCAATTCAAAACTGTTCACATGCAACACGGGTAGTCTCGACTGCCTGCTGCGCAGCGCCAGGAATCCCTCGAAACTGTATTCGCCTTCCAGCGGCATCCGGCTCAGTTTCTCGGCCACTTCGCCCAGCGCCACTGCCTCGATTTCCAGGCTGATGCTCCTGGTCCGGCCTGCTTCGACCTGCTCGGAAGCATGGCCTATCCTGAAATTCAGCGCGGGCATTCCGGCAGGCGTATAGCGCAGTTCGTCGCGCTCGATCAGATTTCCGCTCAAAACTATCGTGTTGCGGTTCACCCGGACCTAAACGGTCGCCGCGGGGGCGGGTTTTTCCTCGGCGGGGGCGGGCTTTTCGCCGACTTCGGGCCTGGGGCTGTCCGTCCTGGCGCCTTCGCCGACCACGGTGCGCGACTTCTCTTCCTTCATCATCGGGGAAGGTTCGGTCACCGCGCGCGTCATGTTGACGATCAGATGACGCAACACCGCATCATTGAACTTGTACGCATGTTCGAGCTCATCCAGGGCGGACTGGTCGCACTCGATGTTCATCAGCACGTAGTGCGCCTTATGCACCTTCTGTATCGGAAAAACCAGCTGACGGCGGCCCCAGTCCTCGAGCCGGTGGATGTGTCCACCGCGCGATGTCACCATCTGGCGGTAGCGTTCGATCATCCCGGGGACCTGTTCGCTCTGGTCGGGATGGACGATGAAAACGATCTCGTAATGCCGCATTGATTTGTCTCCTTGTGGGTAGGCCCCGTTCGGGGCGGAAAGCCTGCCGGGATGCGGACCCGGTCAGGCAAGGAAGGCCGGCATTATACCGAATTGCCTTTGAAGATCAATGGCGCTCGGTGATCCGGTAGCGGCGCTCGCGGTACAGCTCGTAGGCCTGCTGAAAAATGGCGATCGCATCCTTGGTACGCTCCGGGTCGACGGCAACCGGCGTCTGGGTATGGGTGGCCGGATCATAGACATACTGGGCCGACGTCTTGCGGAAGCCGATTTCGATCAGATTGCGCCCATCGAACAACGCAATGTCCCGGTTGTGATTCAAGGGAATCGATCGGCCGGGCCGGCTGTCAGAGAGCACGTCGATGCCGAAGAAAGTCGAATCGTAATCGAAATCCAGAATCCCGAGCACGGTGGGCGCCACATCGATCTGGCTGGTCAGCGTATCCACCCGACCGGGCTTGATGTACTTCGGCGAGTACAGCATCAGCGGAATCTCGTAGGTTCTGATGGGTATGTCTTCACGGCCGTACACCCTGGCACCGTGATCAGCAACGATCACGAAAAGCGTATCGTCGAACCACGGCCTGGTTTTTGCCAATTCGATGAATCGGCCGATGGCGTAGTCCGCGTAGCGCACGCCCGTCTCCCTGCCCCCGCCTTTTACCGGCACGCCTTCCACGCCCGCAGGAAAGGTGTACGGTTTGTGGTTCGACGTGGTCATGACGACGGAGTAGATCTTTTCATGGCGGGTGTGCTGGTCGTCGAACACCCGCACGGCGTGGCGGAACAGGTCTTCGTCCGACACGCCCCAAATGTTGGCGAACTGCGGTGACTCCATGTCGGTTCGATCGATCACGCGATACCCGTTCGTGCCGAAAAAATAATTCATGTTGTCAAAAGTGCCGAACCCGCCGTAGATGAACGTCGGGACGTAACCGTTTTTCGCCATTACCGTCGACCAGTTGAACATGCCCTCGTTATGCGGCCGCTTGACGATGGATTCCCCCGGAACTGGCGGAAAGGACGCCGAGACCGCTTCCATGCCACGGACGGTTCGCGTACCGGTTGCGTACGCGCGTGTGAACAACATGCTTTGCTTCGCCAGGTTGTCGAGCACCGGCGTAAGCCCGCGCTTGTCGCCGTAGGCACCGACAAATTCCGCGCCCAGCGATTCTTCCAGCAGGACGACAACATGCAGACGCCGCGGCGGCGCGTCGCCCACGACATGGCGTTCGATATGGTCGGTATCCGGAAAAAACGTCGTCCCTCGCGCCGCCAGCATCTTGCGCAAGCGTTGGCCCGCCTCGTCGCGCGGCATCGTCAGGTAATAATTGTGGTAATCGAGCTCGCTGTTCAACGCCGCGCTGAAGAACGAATAAACACCGTTCATCGCCAACTCGTTGACCACGCGATTTTCCGAATACCGCCCGGTCGTCACATTCAGGGTCGTCTGCGTGAGCGCGATCGCCGCCGCGAAAACAACCAGCGCGGCAAGCCGTGAGCGCCATGCACCGCCAGGCACATGCGCCCCGAGCATGGATTTGCGCATGAGCCACACTACGGCCGCGGTCAGCGCGAGGGTGGCGAGCATGACTCTGGCCACCGGGTACGACTGCCAGATTTTGACGAACACTTCGTGAGGGTAGATGAGGTACTCCACCGCAACCAGATTGAAGCGCGAATTGAACTCGTCGAAGAAAAAATACTCGACTGCGCCGAGATAGATCAATCCGAACACTGCCAGCGAGAGCGCGCCTGTGAGCAGCCACCGGTGCCATCTGCTGTTGTACATGCGTGCCGGTACAACCAGGAGATAGAGCGCAAACGGCGCCAACAGGCTCAACGACGTAACAACATCGAACAGCAGCCCGACAGCCATCAGGGCGGGCACATTGCCCAGGCTCGCCTGGCCCTCTCTGATTGCCACACCCGTCAATACAACTCGGGTCAGCGTCGAAACACAGAGGTAGAGGGCGCCCAGCAGCCACCACGAGCGCAGGCGCGGATTGCGTAGAACGATCAGGAAGGCGTGGCGCGGAACTGACTGGGGCATTTTTCCTTGCTCATAATTAATCGGGGAAACTACCCGGCTGGCAGCCAATCCGGGCCTACGCCAGTGTACCGGGGATTGTGCCCGCGCACCCGGACGCCGCCAGCCGCGGAATCCATCGCGGTTCAGACTCCGTATATCACCCGACGGAGGATTTCCGATGAACAGACGTTTGGGTACGCTCTGCTGCGTCATGTTGTCCCTGAGTTCCGCGATCGGCGCCGCCAACGATGTTGCGCCGGACCAGGGCATCGCGGCGAGCGGGAAAATTGCGCAAAGCGCGCACATCCAATGGCAGCCGTGGTCGGACGCAGCATTCGCGCAGGCAAGGCAGGAGCAGCGTTTTGTTTTGCTCGATCTCGAAGCCGTTTGGTGCCACTGGTGCCACGTGATGGATGAGCAGACCTATCAAAACGAGGACGTGAAGAAGCTCATCCGCGATCACTACATCGCGCTCAGGGTCGACCAGGACGCACGCCCCGATTTGTCGCGCCGCTACGAGGATTACGGGTGGCCGGCGACCATAGTCTTCTCCCCGGAAGGCGAGGAGATCGTCAAGCGTTCAGGCTATATTCCGCCGCAGCGTTTTGCTTCGCTGCTCAAGGCCATTGTGAAGGATCCGACGCCGGTCAAATACCGCGACAGCGAGCCGCCGCAACAGTTTTCAACCAGCGCGTTGCTGGCAGAGGACGTGCGCCGCGTGCTCAGGAAAAGCTTTGTCGACAGCCACGACTTCAAAATCGGAGGCTTCCTTCAGCAACAGAAATTCATGGATCGGGACAGCGTCGAATATGCGCTCATGCTGGTCAGGAACGGCGACCAGCAGGCGCGCAGGATGGCAGCGCAGACTCTGGCGGGGTCGCTCAATCTCGTCGACCCGGTATGGGGCGGCGTTTATCAGTATTCGACCGATGGCGATTGGAAACATCCGCACTACGAAAAAATCATGTTCGTGCAGGCCGAGCACGTGCGGTTGTACGCGCTGGCCGCGCTCGCGCTCGGCGATCGGCGTTACCTGGAAGCAGCGAAAAAGATCTACGACTACACGACGGGGTTTCTGCTTTCCCCGGATGGCGCCTTCTATGTCAGCCAGGATGCGGATCTCGTAAAGGGCCGGCACAGCGAGGATTATTTCGCGTTATCCGATAGCGCTCGCCGCCGCCGCGGCATGCCCGCGATTGATACGCACTTGTACGCGCGCGAGAACGGCTGGATGATCCAGGGATTGGCCGCTTACTTCGCGGCCGGAGCTGATGCCGGCGTTCTGCGGCGTGCCATCACGGCTGCACGCTGGGCGCTGGAAAAACGGGCGCTTCCTGGCGGTGGTTTTCGCCATGACGAGACCGATGCCGCCGGCCCCTATCTCGAGGACACGCTCGCCATGGGCCGTGGCTTTCTCGCGCTCTACCAGGTGACCGGCGAGCGCGAGTGGCTGCGGCACGCCGAGAATGCGCAGCATTTCATTCACGTCAATTTCGCCGCCGCTGCCGCGGGCTACAAAACCGCGGCAACGGCAAGCAGTGTGTTAACCCCTCTGCCGCAAACCGACGAGAACATCATGCTGGCGCGCTTCGCCAACCTGCTGGCGCGTTACACCGGCAACGACGCATACCGGGCTCACGCGGAACACGCGATGCGCTTCCTCGTTACGCGGGAAGTCGCGCTGAAGCGCCGCAGCGAGGCCGGCATCCTGATCGCGGACGCCGAACTGGCTGGCAGTCCGGCCCACCTCACCATCGTCGGTTCGAAAGCCGATCCCGCGGCGCAAGCGTTGTTCGCGCAAGCGCAGGGCCATCCCGAGGGTTACAAGCGCATCGAATGGTGGGACCGCAGCGAAGGTCCGATGCCGAATCCGGATGTGCAATATCCGCAACTGCCCAAGGCGGCGGCGTACGTATGCTCGCAGAACCGTTGTTCGCTGCCGGTATTCACCGGCGACGAACTGCTCGCTCTGGCGCAGCGTCTGGGCAAATGATTCGCGTCAGCAGTCCGAAAAAAAAGCCCGCCGAAGCGGGCTTTATTCATTGCCTGATCGCGATCTAATGCTGCGGCTGCGTGACGGCATTGGCCTGCGTTTTCGGCAGCACAAGAATGATGATGACGCCGAGCAATGCCACGGCCGCAAGGCTATAGAACGCCGCCTCGCTGGCGCCGCCGGTTGCCGTGCGAATGCGTCCGATCAGATCCGGACCAAAGTGCCCGCCCAGGTTGCCGACCGAATTGATCCAGGCAATTCCGGCTGCGGCAGCGGTGCCGGAGAGGAAGGCCGTGGGCAACGACCAGAACGTTGCCACCCACGACAGGATGCCGACGGTCACCAGACTCAGCGCAATGATGGAGGTGATGGGGTTATGGCCGACGAGCGCCAGGCCGATGAGCCCCACTATGCCGACCAGCAGCCCGCCGGCTGCGTGCCAGCGGCGCTCGCCGGTGCGGTCGGAATGCGCACCCCACACGACCATCGCCACCGCTCCCAGACCCCAGGGAATCATGCTGATCAGTCCGACCCGCAGAAAATCCGCCTTGGCGATGCCTAGTTCCTGGATGATGGTGGGCATCCAGAAGTTCACCGCATAGAAACATACCACGCCGCAGAAATAGACCACTGCCAGAGCCCAGACGCGGTAATCCTTGAAGGCATCGAGGAAATGATGCTTTTCCCCGAGTTCGAATTTCGACGCTTCCTCTTCGTGGATGCGTTGGATCACCATGTCGCGCTCCTGGGGTGTAAGCCACTTGGCGGTCTTTGGGCCGTTTGGCAGCAGAATGAATACCAGGACGCCGACCACGACTGAAGGCAGTCCTTCCAGCACAAACAACCATTGCCAGCCCCGCCAGCCGTTCATGCCGTCCATGTACTGCATGATGGCGCCCGATATCGGCGAGCCGATTACATTGGAGATGGCGATCGCGGTCATGAACAACGCAACCATTTTGGCGCGGCGCGGACCCGGGAACCAGTAGGTCAGGTAGAGGATGATGCCGGGGAAGAATCCCGCCTCGGCGACACCCAGAAGGAAACGCAGGAAATAGAAGCTGAACTCGGGGTCAGTGCAGTTGAACATCGTCGCAATCGAGCCCCAGTGAATACTTGGGACGAAGACGAACGCGGACGAAATGAGTCCCCATGTGATCATGTTGCGCGCGATCCACACGCGCGCCCCGATGCGCTCGAGCAGCACATTGCTCGGCACTTCGAAGATGAAGTAACCGATGAAGAAAATGCCGGCGCCGAAGCCGTACACCGCGTCGGTAAATTTCAGGTCGGGCGCCATCTGCAGCTTGGCGAAGCCGACATTGACACGGTCCAGGAAAGCGACGATATAGCAAAGGAACAGAAACGGAATCAGACGCCAGGCAACCTTGCCATAGGTCGATTTTTCGAACTCCGCGGAAAAAGTTGTGGCCACTGCATCCCTCCTCGTGTTTTGTTATGTCCAGCGCAGCTTTGGTCGAGTTGTTCCCGGCCGCGCCGCGTCCGATTGTCGTTGATTTCGGCGCAGTAGTGTAGCAGCCCCAAATCGCTTCGGGGTCCCTCGAAAACGGATTGCACCCCCATCGCATTGCCGCACTGCAACGCGAACGCCACTCTAATCGAGGCGCCGCGACGGCAAGCGTGACGCATTGTATTCGCTATTGCGCCCGCGCTGCGCCGCGCACCTCGAAGCGAACCCGGTCCAGTTCTTCGCCGCCCACATCCACCAGGATGAGGTCGTGACGCCCGGGTTGCGGCGCCCAAAGCACCGGCCGATCCGGCACGCCGAGCGTTTCGCCGTCGAGTCGCCAGCGCTGGCCGGGCAACTGCGGCGCGGCCAGGAAGCGCACTCGTTGCACCTCGGGCGGAATGTCCGGATCGAGCGCGATGATGCTGCCATCGCCCGGATAGGCGATG
>JANMYN010000551.1:0-6531 GCA_031382195.1 Betaproteobacteria bacterium | reverse complement strand
CGCCGCCATGATCGGCGGGCAGACCAAGACGCCGACCATGAGTGTGCTCTACGAGCGGCGTGATGACTATATTGGAGGCGCCGCCGTGGTTGCCGAACATTTGCGCGCGGCAGGTGCTGAGGTGACATTTTCGACTGTGCTTGGCAACGATCCTTTCAAGGATTTTGTTCTCGACGGGCTGGCAAAGCGCGGTATCGACTGCCGCGCCATTGTCGATTCCACGCGGCCGACGACCAACAAGAACGCCATCGTCACGGGCGGCTATCGTCTGTTGAAGATCGATACCCTGGATAATCGCTCGATCTCCGACGAGATCGTGGAAAAGCTTACCGCGACGATCCGGGAAGTGAGTTGCGATGCCGTGGTGTTCAGCGATTTCCGGCATGGCATCTTCAATCGCCGCACGATTCCAAGGCTGATCAGCGCCATTGCCGCCGGCCTGTTCAAGGTTGCGGACAGCCAGGTCGCGAGCCGATGGGGCAACATCACGGAGTTCATGGATTTCGATCTGATTACACCCAACGAACGCGAGGCGCGCTTTGCCCTGGGAGACCAGGATTCCGGCATACGGCCGCTTGCCTCCGCCTTGTACGATGCGGCGCGTTGCAAAACGCTGATGTTGAAGCTGGGCGAGCGCGGTGTGCTGACTTGTCGCAGCGCGGATCACGAGTCGCTGGATTCCTTCGTCGTCGTCGACTCGTTCGCTGATCGTGTAGTCGACGCGGTAGGTGCCGGTGATGCTCTTCTCGCTTACGCGACGCTTTCGAAGCTCGCCACTGGATCGGATGCCATAGCGACAATACTCGGCTCCATGGCGGCCGCATGCGAATGCGAGGTCGACGGGAACATCCCGGTCACACCGGTGGATGTGGGGCGCAAGATCGACACCATCGAGCGCGATGCAAACTACAACGAGCGTGAACCGGTTTGAAGGTCATCGTCGTCGGTTTGGGAGTTCAGGGACACAAGCGCCGCGCGGCAGCGGGAACCGACTTCGTCGCCACGGTAGATCCGGTCAACCCCGAGGCGCAGTATCAGTCGGTGCAGAAAGTGCCCGTCGAGCAATACGACGCCGCTCTGGTATGCACACCCGACAATCCGAAAGTCGAAATTCTGGAATACCTGCTCTCCGGCGGCAAGCATGTGCTCGTGGAGAAGCCTCTTTGGGCGCCGCACGACGCTGACATCGGCAGGTTGGAAAAGCTTGCCCGCAAGAATCAGGCAGTCTGTTACACGGCATATAACCACCGATTCGAGCCGCACTATGTGCGCATGCGCGACGCGATAGCGTCAGGCGTTCTCGGTCGCATTTACCACTGCAGGATGTTCTACGGCAACGGCACCGCACGGCTGGTTCGCGATTCCGCATGGCGCGATCAGGGCGCGGGCGTACTGCCGGATCTGGGCTCGCACCTGCTCGACACTGTCAACTTCTGGTTTGGCGATCTCGGCAGCGATTTTCAGGTGTATTCGGCAAAATGTTTCGAGAACCGCGCTCCGGATCACGTGATCTTCGGTTCGCGCATGACCCAACCGCAACTGGAACTGGAAACGACGCTGCTTTCCTGGCGCAATCATTTCACCTGCGATGTTTTCGCGGAGCGCGGGTCGGCCCACATCAGCTCGCTGTGCAAATGGGGGCCGGCAACGTTCACGCTGCGCAAGCGAATGCTTCCCTCCGGCAGGCCACCCGAGGAATCTGTCACCTTGGCGGAGGACGATCCAACCTGGAAGATCGAGTACGCGCATTTCAAGGGACTTTGCGAGCGCCGGGCCCAAACCGATTTGTCGCGTGATCTGTGGCTGCAGAAAATGTTGCGCGCAATGGGAGAACAGGCCGTGGCGATGGCCAAATCATGAACCGGCCGCTGATCGGTTTCGCAGGCATGACCCATCTCGGCGTCAACTCGGCGGCGGCGGCACTCAATCGGGGCTTTCCCGTCGTCGGTTATGACGCGGACCGCGGCGCCATCGAGGGTTTGCGGGCAGGACGCCCGCCCGTGGTCGAACCGGGTCTCCCCGAAGCGCTCGCGCGGCACGCCGCGAATATCAAATATACGATCGAGCTTGCCGAGCTTGCCCGCTGCAGCATCGTCTATATCGCCACCGACGTGCCGACGGACGATAGCGGATCGAGCAATCTGTCCGGCATCCGGACGCTGATCGACGCCGTTATGCGCGTGCTTTCGAAGGACGCTCTCCTGGTCGTTCTTTGCCAGGTGCCTCCGGGGTTCACGCGGGCGCTGCCCTTCCCCCCGGAACGGCTGTACTACCAGGTTGAAACGCTCGTCTTCGGACAGGCGCTCGAGCGGGCGACACAGCCTGAACGCTTCATTCTGGGTTGCGCCGATCCGGCAGTGCCGGTGCCGCCCCCGCTGGCGGATTTTCTCGCTGCATTCGAATGCCCGATCCTGCCGATGCGTTATGAAAGCGCGGAGCTCGCCAAAATCTCGATCAATTGTTGCCTGGTCGCATCGGTCAGTGTTGCCAACACCTTGGCCGAAATATGCGAAAACCTTGGCGCGGTTTGGTCCGAAATTGTGCCGGCCCTGAAGCTGGACAAAAGAATCGGGCAGCACGCCTATCTTTCCCCCGGATTGGGAATTGCCGGTGGGAATCTTGAACGTGACCTTGCTACGGTGATCGATTTCTCGGAGCGTTATGGCACGGATTCCGGTGTCGTCAAGGCCTGGGTTGCCAACAGTCGGCACCGGCGCAATTGGGCCGCGAGCACGATACGATCCGCGGTGCTCGACTCGAACCCCAAAGCGACGATTGCCGTCTGGGGCCTGGCGTATAAGGAAAACACGCATTCCACGAAGAACTCGCCGTCGCTCGCCACCATTGCCCAACTTCGGGGCACAGCGCTTCGATTGCATGATCCGGTGGTTCCCGCCTCGGCGGCAAAAGACCCGAATGCGATCGGTGCGGACGATCCGGTGCAGGCGGCAGAGGGCGCCGACGCCCTCATGATCCTCACTCCCTGGCCGCAGTACCGCACGATTGCACCCAAGCAGATTGCAGCTTCAATGCGCGGACGGGTGGTAGTTGATCCCTATGCCGTTCTCGACACACACGCAGCGTCGAGGGCGGGGCTCGACGTCTACACGCTTGGCCGGCCACCCGTGCTGGCCCGGGATCATGCAAATCATGCTTGAGCACCTGAATTCGGTGCCCAAGGCGCCGCAGCGCGTCGTCGTCATCGGCGCTGCAGGCTTTGTTGGCAACGCGGTTGCCGCACGCATGGAACGCGATAGTGTTTCGCTGCTTCGCGTTACCCGCGACCAGGGGGACTTGTCTGCGGCTGATGCCGGGAACCGGTTTGCCGCTTTGCTTCGAGCCGGTGACGCGGTAGTCGTGGCAGCCGCGCGCGCACCCTGCAAAGATGCGGATATGCTGGTCGAGAACATGATTATGGCGCGCGGACTGGCGCGCGCACTTTCTTCGGTCCAGGTCGCGCATGTCATAAATATCAGTTCAGACGCGGTCTATGCGGACAGTTCCGCCCTGCTCAATGAATCCTCCTGCGCATCCCCCGCAAGTCTGCACGGCGTGATGCATGTCGCCCGGGAGGTGCTCTTTCGCAGCGAACTCAAGGCGCCGCTCGCCGTCCTGCGACCGAGCCTTCTATATGGCGCCGGTGATCCGCACAACGGCTACGGCCCCAACCGGTTCCGGCGGCTTGCCGCAAAGGGACAGGAGATCGTTCTCTTCGGTGAGGGCGAAGAGCGCCGGGATCACGTGTTCATCGATGATGTCGCCGAGCTTGTCGCACGGGCCCTCTACCGGCGCAGCCAGGGCACGCTGAACGTCGCTACCGGCGCTGTTTATTCTTTCCGTGCCATCGCGGAAAAGGTGGTTGCACTAAGCGGGCGAAGCGTGGCGATCCGCGCAACACCGCGCAGCGGGCCCATGCCGCATGGCGGCTACCGGCCCTTCGACATCACGGAGTGCAAAAAGTCGTTCCCCGACTTCCGCTATACACCGCTGGATGATGGACTTGCCCGTGCGCAGCGCGAAATGCAGGCTGAGGATCGCCGTGGCTGAGATCGATTTGCTGCGCGCGCTTCCAAAGACGAAACGCAACATTCAGGCGCGCGCCATGGCGAAGACCCCCGAGCGGATAGCGGCCTCGCGCGAATTCGGCGAGCGGTATTTCGACGGGCCGCGCGATTTCGGCTACGGAGGATATCGCTATGATGGGCGCTGGATACCGGTGGCCAAGGATATTGTGCGCCACTTCGGCTTGAAGTCCGGTGACCGGATACTGGACGTGGGCTGCGCCAAGGGCTTCCTGGTGAAAGACCTGATGGGCGTCTGTCCCGGGCTTGAGGCATTCGGCCTGGACATCTCGGAGTACGCGCTCATGCATTGCGAGAAGGAAGTCGTCGGCCGCCTGCACCTGGGCAGCTCGACACGTCTTCCGTTCCCCGACGGGTCCTTCGACGCCGTGATCTCCGTCAACACGATCCACAACCTCGACGCCGAAGGGGTGGTCATGGCACTGCGTGAGATCGAGCGTTTGTCGCCGGGGCGCGCTTTCGTGCAGGTCGACGCCTACCATACTGAAGAACAGCGCGAGTTGTTCATGCAATGGGTCCTGACCGCTGCGTACCACGACTTTCCGCAAGGCTGGTTCGACCTGTTCCGGCGAGCAGGGTATACAGGAGACTGGTACTGGACAGTTCTCGAAGGGTGAATCATCGGGGTACTTGTCGATGCAAGAATTTTACGAATCAGGGGCACCATGAAAAAATATGCGATTCTTGGCGGCGGCGGATCCTTCGGGATCCATACCGCGCTATATCTCCTGGACCACGCCGATCCTTCGATGGTTATCGGCATTGGCCGAAACCCGCTGCGTCCGGAGCCGTTCTCGCTCAATGTGGACAAGCGCAAGAACTACCGCTACCACGCCTACCACCTGACCTACGAAATCGACCTGCTGCTTGAGTTGCTCGACAAGGAAAAGCCGGATGTCATAGTCAACTATGCGGCCCAAGGCGAAGGCGCGGTGTCCTGGAAACATTCCTGGCGTTTCTTCGAGACCAACTCGATGGCGCTCGCCCGCCTGTGCGAGGAATTGATGAAACGCGACTGGCTGGAGCGTTTCATCCAGATCGGCACGTCGGAAATGTATGGTTCCGTGTCGCACGCCTCAAAAGAGGATGAACCGATCAAGCCCACCAGCCCCTATGCCGCCTCCAAAGTCGCGTTCGACATGTATCTGGAGTCGGTGCACAAGTTCCTGAAGTTTCCGATGAACGTCATCCGGCCCTCCAACGCCTACTGCCCCGGCCAACTGCTCCACCGCGTCATTCCGAAGGCGATCGTCTGCGGACTCACCGGCCGCAAGCTGCCGCTGCAGGGTGGCGGGCGTGCCGAGAAGTCTTACATCCATGCGCGCGACCTCGCCCGGGCGATCCATATGGTTGCGGAGAACGCACCGCTGGGTACCATCTACAACGCGGGGCCGGCCGAGCCGACCAGCATCCGGCGCGTGGTCGAGCTCTGCGCCGTGGCGCTTGGCATGCCCTTCGAACAACTGTGTGAAATGGCACCCGACCGGCTCGGACAGGACTCGCGGTACTGGCTGGACTCCGGTGCAATCTACCAGGACGTCGGTTGGAAACCGGAGATAGAGTGGACCGAAGGCCTTGCGGAAATGGCGTCGTGGGGCAGGAAGTACCTTGCCGACCTGCGCGACTGGCCGATGGATTACGTGTTGCGTGGCTGATCGTCCGATGTCCGTTGCTGCCGGCGCTGCGTCAAGGGCCGAGGAGTGCTTTGTCGGGACGAGGGAACCGCTGCGCGCGGCGGACGCGGTTGCGGCGCTGCTCATCCTCCACGATGGACGCTACGTCATGCAACTGCGCGACACGCTGCCGACCATCTTCTACCCTGGCCACTGGGGCTGCTTTGGCGGGGCGGTTGAAGACGGGGAAGCGCCGCTCGCGTCGCTGAAGCGGGAACTGCAGGAGGAGCTGGAGTACACTCCCCGCGCTGCAACCGAGTTCGCGCGGTTCGACTTCGATTTCTCATCGGTCGGGCAGCCGAAGATATACCGGATTTATTATGAGATCCATGTCCCCGCCACTGCGTTTGGGCGGTTCGTGCTGCATGAGGGTGCGGCATTCGATGCGATCGGTGGGCGCGATCTCCTGACACAACGCAAGGTCACCTCCTACGACGCCTACGCGGTATGGATGCACATGAGCAGGCAACGCTTCAGCCAGGCTTGAAGGAACAAACGACATGAACGCGCTGACACACGCCGCGATCCTCAAGACGGGACGCTACCAGGGAGTTCGAATTGACGCCGGCGAGGAAGAAACCGCCCGGTCTCTGCACCGCTTCATGCTGCGCCTGCGCATGTGCGAGGAGGCACTTGCACGGGAGTACCACCCGGCGGACGAGATGCGCTGCCCGGTTCATTTCTGCGTCGGTCAGGAAGCGGTGCCGGCAGCGCTGTCGCTGCTCTTGAACGATGATGACTACCTCTTCTGCCATCACCGGTCCCATGGCTACTAT
>JANMYN010000491.1:0-1829 GCA_031382195.1 Betaproteobacteria bacterium | reverse complement strand
CCGGAAGTCCGCCGCCATGGCCTGCCACTCTTTCTCGCCGATATTGAGGTGGCTGTGAGACTCTTTCATTGCCCGGCCAGTGTATTGGCATGGCCCGCCCGTGTGCTGGCAGACCAGGGTGGTCACATGAAACTTCAGCCCTGCCGCGGGAACCCGGTCTCGCGCGGCCTTGATGGCTGGATTCGAATTGAGGACATCGTTGACCAGCAGCAGATCGATGAAGCTGTCCACCACCACGGAGATGGGATAAATCCCTCCCAAACGATCATAGAGCGATTTGGCTGGCTGGGGGTCTGCGGCATTGAGAGTGCCCGCCAGCGCGAAGCTCATCGCGAGGCCCGCCATAGCGGCTGACTTCATGAAAGAACGCGCTTTTGACGTGGCAGTTGCTCCTTGGATCACCTTAAACATGTTTAATCCTCCAATAGTCGAAATTGAGTCAAAAGATCCGTTGCGTAGTTGCTTGCCACGCCGGTTACCTTGCTACGTCTTGGTTGCCAAAAGCGAAACGCTCTTTACGCCGTACTTCCTGGCCGCGCCCTGGGCGTTATCGGAGATGAAGCGGTATTGCGGATTGTCCTGAATAGTGTCCACCCGCAGCCCGGCCTGCTCGATCGCCGCCACGTAGTTGTCCACTTGCATGGCGCCGCCGATGCAGGCTGCCCACAGGGTGGCATTACAGGTAATACCGTCGGGAAGCTGGGCTTCGGTGACGATGTCGGCAATCGCCAACCGCCCGCCGGCCCGCAACAGACGCGCCGCTTCCTTGAACACCCTGCGCTTGTCCGGCACCAGGTTGATCACCCCGTTGCTGATGAGCGCGTCGAAGGCACCGTCGTCCTGGGACACGCTTTCGATGTACCCCTTAACGTAGGAAATGTTTTTGAAACCGGCGGCAGCGCGCAAGCGTTCGGCTTTCTCGAGCTGCGGGTCGGTCATGTCCACGCCGACCACCTTGCCGGTCTTGCCGACGTGCAGGGCGGCCACGAACGAGTCCATACCCGATCCGCTTCCCAGATCGACTACCGTTTCCCCTTCCTGTAGCTTGGCAAGGTCGAAGTAATAGCCGACGCCCGCGAACGAGTCGATGGCGGCTGCCGGAATGCGGTCCAGATCGGAACCGCGATATCCGAGGCGTTCCGCCAACACGCGGCCCAGCTCGAAGTGAAACTCGCCGTGCGGGTTCTGCGCAACCGCCCGATACATGTCCTTGACCTTTTGCTCCAGATCAAAGGTATTGAGTTGCAGCGGGTTTACCGTCGCCGTAGTCATGATGCGCCTCCTTTTTGGCTGATGACGATCGCCGAGTCACTTCTCAGCGTGGGCATCACGATAGCGATTGGTTCTTCCGGTTCTCTTCCGGAAATCTTCCACTCGCGACTCGGCGGCCCGGAAGGAGGGTCAGTGCGTACTGGCCATACGGTCGAACAGGTAGGTCATCGGTGACGTGGAACCCCTCAGGACAGCGTTTTGCATGAGATCGACCGCCTGCTGGCGGCATGCCTTAAAGCGGGCAGTGTTGCCACGCGCCAATTCCACGCCACAGCGGACGATGGCTGCGAAGGTCTCACCTACAGGATTGCCGGTTTTGGCAGCGAGTTGCTCGAGACGTTCCGCGCACTGCGCGACACGCTCGATATCGTCTTTTTCGAGGTAATAGAGAGCCAGCCAGGGATATAGATCCAGACTGCATGCTGTACATGGGCCGTTCGCTCCGAGCAGCGCTTCGCTTAGTGCTACCAAATCGGAGACCTGCTCGGTATCTTGCGCCTGCAGACGATTCCAGATTCCAACGCCATATAACCGCTGCAGACAGTGGTCGCGTATGG
>JANMYN010000490.1:0-3383 GCA_031382195.1 Betaproteobacteria bacterium | reverse complement strand
CAGTTCTGTGAACGCTTTTGCATTCTTTACGACTTCGTCGATAGAAGCCTTGGCATTCTTGAACTGCAATTCGATAAGTTTTTCAGCGCCTTCGGTGGCGATCGTGGCAAAACGCACGCTGGCGTCCAATTGCGCTTTTCCAGCTGCGATGACTTGTTCAGGTTTGGTGATCATGGCGTAGTCCTTTCATGGCAGGGTTAAGATACTCGAGATCCGCAGAAATGCTGCAATGCACCATTTGCATTTTTCGCTCATTAGACCTTCAAGTCAAGCGCTTTGAAGGTGCCAACGGAAAAAATGATGCGTGGCAGCATTGCAGAATGGCCGCCGTTGATGCAGTTAACCCACTGAATAAGACAGCTATTTAGCCTAGCGTTTGAGGGCGAGGCTGAGTCCGTCGCCGAGGGGTAGCAGCGATAGATGGATTCGTAAATCGGATCGCAGCCGTTCGTTGAACTGCCTTATGGCCCTGGTATCTTCGCTTTTAGATTTTTTATCAACGACTTGACCACCCCAGAGAGTATTGTCTATGGCGATCAGACCGCCGCTGCGCACCAAAGTGAGCGCCCGCTCGTAATAATTGAGGTAGTTGACCTTGTCCGCATCGATGAATGCGAAATCGAAGGAATCGGCCATTCCGGATGAAATCAACTCGTCAAGCGTTGACAGCGCCGGGGCAATTCTCAGATCTATCTTGGCGGCCACGCCGGCCTCCACCCAGTACTTCCGGGCCATTGCGGTCCATTTCTCGGAAATATCGCACGCCACGATGTGCCCGTCGGCGGGCAGAGCGAGCGCCACGGCCAAGCTGCTGTAGCCCGTGAATACCCCGACTTCAAGGCAGTTCTTCGCGCCCATAAGCTTGACCAGAAGCTGCATGAACTGGCCTTGTTCGGGGCCGATTTGCATCATCGACATGCTGTCTTTCGCCGTTTCTGCCCGAAGCCGCTGCAGGATTTCGGGTTCCCGCACCGAGTGCTCGACCATATAGGCGTAGAGCGCGTTGGTAAGCGAAAGCGTTTTATTAGCCATGGCGGGAGATACTGTACCGGCAATCTGTCCTGCTCATCCAGTCACGACTTGCCCACGTGGAGGACCGGACATCGAGGCGGACTTCGGCAAAGTGACCTCGCCATACGGTCGCATTGCCTTCGTGGCGACCGAACCTCTCCCTGACAAGGTGCGTCGCGTGCACTCTTAATTCTTTTCCCGTCAGATGATGGTTTTTAAGGGTGGTGCTCAACTACCCTGTTGGGCCGCAGGCGCGAGTGCGCTCACAACACCGGGTAACCGATCGCGCTTCCAGTGTTCCAGGGCCCAATCCCATAGGGCAGAAACGCCGTCAGCGCAAATTTCATCGGGCGGCGCATGTTTCAAGAATCTCAGGACGTCGGCCAGGATGACCGGGGCGGAACCCGCGGCAACGGGGGTGGCGAGGGTCTGCTTGGAAAGCTTTTCGCCGGCCGCGTTCATCGCGATCGGCAGGTGCAGGTAGTCCGGCGTGGGCAGACCCAGCAATCGTTGCAGATAAATCTGCCGTGGTGTCGAGGCCATCAGATCGGCGCCGCGCACAACATGCGTAACGCCTTGCGCGCTATCATCGACCGCGCAGGCGAGGTGATAGGCAAAGATCTGGTCGGCGCGAAAGACCACGAAGTCGCCGACCTCGTGCTCAAGGTCCTGACAGACGCGGCCTTGCAGAAGATCCACGAATTCAATCGCTTTATCTTTTGTGCGCACGCGCCACGCCCGCGCTTCGCGACCCGGTGGCAAGCCATCGCGGCAGGTGCCGGGATAGACCGGTCCATCGGCCCCGTCAATACCAGCGTCGCCGATTTCTTTGCGGCTGCAAGCGCAGGCGTAAACAAGCTCGTCGGCGCGCAGTTGATCCAGGGCCGCACGATAGGCGCCCAAACGCGTGTTCTGGAATACGACCGCGCCATCCCAGGCCATCTGAAATTGATCCAGGCATCGAAGGATCGAATCGACCGCACCGGGTGCAACGCGCGGGGAGTCCAGGTTGTCGATGCGCAATGCCCAGCTACCCCCCTGCGATTTGGCGTCGAGGTAACTTCCAACCGCGGCGACCATGGAGCCGAAGTGCAACGGGCCTGACGGCGTCGGCGCGAATCTCCCGCGGTAGATTGTCACGAAACTCCCGTTCGAAACATGAATTCAATATTGTCACCGCAAAGACGCAAAGGTACGCAAAGAAGAACAAGCGGAGAACAGCGAAATTTTCAGGTATTGCAATCCCGAAACCAATCCGCACCCGTGGCAATACGGGTCAATGCTGCGTTGAGGAGCCATCCCGATCTGCTTTCCTTCGCGTTACATTGCATCTTTGCGGTGACAGGTTTGCCGTGAATGGAATTTACCGCGGCAGCGCGCGAGTGAAGCGGACATAACAGATCGCGGCGGTGAAAAAGACCACGGCAAGCACAATCTCGGCAAGCGCCAGTGCCTGGCCGAAGCCGAGTTCGCTCCACGCACGCACCACGCCCTCCGTAAAGTAGGCGAGGATCAGCATCGACGACCACTGAAAGGTGTAGAGCTTGCCGCGCAGAATACCGAACAGCGGCAGCAACAGGGGGAGGGCTTTCAGGGCCAGCATCGAACCACCGGCCCGTACTGGCGCCAGCCACAATTC
Source organism: Betaproteobacteria bacterium (assembly GCA_031382195.1). Classification (GTDB taxonomy): domain Bacteria; phylum Pseudomonadota; class Gammaproteobacteria; order Burkholderiales; family JACQAP01; genus JACQAP01. The sequence continues at coordinate 733 of JANMYN010000490.1, read as the reverse complement.
CCATGCGACGCACAAAAAAATAAGGCCGATCAGGGCGGCGTTTGCGACGACATACGCAGCACGCATCATGCACGGCTCGTCTGCGCGAGCTTCACCAGCTCGGCGCGCGCCTCGGCGGCGTCCTTCACCTCATTGCCAAATTCGAAGCGCCGTAGTTCGCCGGCAACACGGACATCGAATCCATCGCAGTCAATGCCGATCATTTCAGCGCTTGCCGACGTGATTCCATGCACATGGCGGCAGTAGTCAAGCAGGTTGTGCGCATGTTCAACGTTCATATGCTCGATCACTTCGGCTTCGGCGTCCGCAATCGGATAGTGCGCAGCGAGGTAACTCTCGGCAGTGACCGTATGGATGCTGCCGAACCCGGCAATGTAGCGTAGCGAGTGTGGTTCGATGCGATGGAAACGGAAGCCGCCGATCTGCAGATATTGTCCAGCCTGCGGAAAAAAACGCAGGTAACGCGATGCGATTGCGGCGTCATCCAGTGGCGCGATGTCCCCAATCATGCTCACGCGCGCCTGTTCCTGCAGGTCCCCGGTCGGCGACGAAACCAGAAAGCCGGTCTTGGAGTCGTGGCCCACATTCTGGGTGTGTTCTGCAAGATGGCTGATCAGCACCACCACGCGTCCCTGCTGGTCGGTGCAGAAAGGCAGCGCCGAGGCAAACGGATAACCGGGAAACTTCAGGGAATGCGTTGCCAGTGCCCCGCTGTAGAAGCGGCGTACCAGCC